>JAPLUM010000531.1 GCA_026397605.1 Verrucomicrobiota bacterium
ATGGGATAGACGCCGCCAATGCTCGCTTTCGCCGCCGTCGTCTTCAAAATCAGCGCGGTGCTCAAGAGGCTGGCGGTCTCGCCATTGACCCAGCCGCTATATCCCAGTGTCAGGGGCGGATTGTCCTGACCGACGAATTTATTCTTGTCATCAGGCGTAACATAAAGCGGAGCCTTGGTGATGAATAACGTCCCCATTTTTGGGCCGACGCTATCCGTGGCTCGCACGCTGTAGGTGCCTGCATCGGTGGGCGGGGCAGAGCTGAAAACTGTGCCGATTCTGTACTCTGCCGCCACCGTTCCATTGCCTCCGAAAGTACTGATCTCGCGAGGTGTTCCCGTGTAAGTTTGGGTGAGATTCAACAAGGTCAAAGTCGTCGGATTCGCTCTCGCTGTGATCGTCTTCACCACAACGGGCGCAGTGGCATACAGACCGCTGCCCGCCTGGGTCGCTTGTATTTTTATAGCGCCGGTGCCGGTGAAACTTAGTATATTGCCAGCGATAGTTGCTCCCGCTGATGAGGTCCCGCTGGGTACCACACTCAGCGTCACAGGCAGCCCTGAGGTAGCATAGGAACTGAGGTTTAGTGGGCTTTGCCCAAGGTGAACTGTTGTCGGTGGAGTAAAGGCAATGGTCTGCTTTAGCACTGTGCTTAGCGCGCCAAAACCGCGAATTCTGAAGCTGAAACTCGGATGATTAGCGGCATCACTTCGGATCGTCACTGTGGCTGCGTGGAGGCCTGGTAGCTTGGGGTCAAAGTTGATAGCAAATGTTGTGCTCTCACCCCCAGCTACGGCATTGGCAGGAGTACGGATGAGTTGAAAAGCCGCTGCGCCTGAGCCGACTAAGCTGATGAGTGGTGTGCCCATGAGGTTCAGCAAGTCATTATCGGCTTTATTGGCAATGGTGAAAACATTCATCTGTGAATGGGGTAGAGCCACACAGCCAAAGTCAGTGAGGTCCGTGGCGCTGGGTGTGGTGTCCCCATTGGTAATCTCTAGATCATTCCCCGAAACAACGATTTGAGGAGCGGCCAGGCTAAACACAGCAAGACTGTGATAGTTTGCCCCGCCAATCGCCAAGCGGCTGACTAGCTTACCAGCTAATGCACTTGCTCTATTCACTGTGATCGGCACCGAGCTGGGCGTCGTACGATTGTCCCCTAGCTGGCCGTTATAGTTATAACCCCAGGCTGACAAGGTGCCATCGTTGCATAAGGCTAAGGTATGCTCATGACCTGCTGTAATATCAATTACTCTCCTACCAGCCAGCGAGCTTGTTCCACTCTCCACATTCACTGCTACAGGCACAAGACTTTGCGTTCTGCTGCCGTCTCCAAGTTGGCCGAAGGCATTGCTGCCCCATGCAGCCATGGTTCCATCGCTGCACAAAGCCAAGCTATGGGAAGCTCCTGCAGTAACCGCGCTTACGGTCTTGCCGTATAGCGCACTTCGCCCACCTGCCACATCTACAGACACCGGAGCGAGGCGCTGTGTTGTGCTGTTGTCCCCGAGTTGCCCAGAGGCGTTGTTTCCCCATCCCGCTACCGTGCCGTCAGTACAAAAGGCCAGGCTGTGAGCATCTCCTGCTGCAATGGAAACCACGGTTTTGTCATGCAACGCGCTCGTCCCTGCCGCAACGTTCACGGCCACAGGCACTGGACTATATGTGGGCGTATTGTCTCCGAGTTGTCCGTATTCATTATAACCCCATGCCGTGACCGTGCCGTCACTGCATAACGCCAAGCTGTGGTTACGCCCTGCCGCGACGGCAACCACGGTCTTACCAAACAATGCACTAGTCCCACTTGCCATGTTTACTGCCACCGGCACGAGTCGCCTCACTGTACTGTTGTCTCCTAATGTGCTAGTGCCATTGTAGCCCCAAGCCGCGACCGTGCCATCACTGCACAAGGCTAAACTGTGTGTGTAACCCGCAGCGACGGCGATCACGGTCTTGCCATACAGCGCACTTATACCATTTGCTATGTTCACGGCCACCGGAACAAGCTGCCGCGTCGTGCTGTTATCCCCGAGTTGGCCCTGGTAGTTGGCACCCCAGGCTGCCACCGAGCCGTCACTGCACAAGGCCAAGCTGTGACCGTTACCATGTGCTACCTGTACGATTGTTTTGCCATACAATACACCTGTTTGCACCACGCCTACGGGCACGAGGCTCTGCTGGGTAGTGTTAATCCCAAGTTGTCCGTCGCTATTCTTGCCCCAGGCGGCGAGTCCAGTGTAGGGCCAAAGCAGTACCAAATCGTTGTTACCTGCACCACCGTAATACCAAGCGATAAAAGGGTAGTTGATGCCGTTGTGAGACAGGCTTACCCGGGCTCCGTTTGCTAGATTGCTAAACTGGCCGGCGATGAAAGCAGTCCCGGTGTTTTTGATGACAGTCAGATTTGTGCCCAGTGCCGGCACATAGTTGAGTGTCAATTGCACCTCTGTGCCGCTTAGATTGATGCTTGGGGCACTCAGTGGTATGTCCGAGCCTCCGGCAAAGGTCGCCTCTAGTCTAGCTATCCGATTCCCCACAAGATTGATCTGGAAGGGGCTCTCGTCGCTATCATTGCTGGTGATTTCCAAAGTCGCGCTCTTAGCGCCAGAGTTCACACCTGTAAAGGCGACCTGAAAAGTAGTCGTATTACCTGCAGCAACCGTGGCCGATGGCTGTCTTATCAAGGTGAAACTGGCCGCATCAGCGCCGGTCAGTGTTGCTGACAGATTTGCCAGTGGAACTCCGCCTGAGTTACGCACCTTAAATGTTCTACCCGCAGCCAGAGTAGAGCCAAAGTCCACCGTGCTCGCTTGATCGGCTAGGGCTGTGATAATAGGCTCCATTACTTCCACCTCGATTTCGGGCATCGTCGTTCCAAAGATTGCAAAACTGCTAGAGGCTGCTGTGCCTGCTGCCAAACGGCTAACATGCTTTCCAGCAAGCACACTCACGCC
>JAPLUM010000734.1 GCA_026397605.1 Verrucomicrobiota bacterium
TGCCACCGAAGCCATCAAACGACTCCAAGCCTTCAAGCAGAGTGGCAGCCCCTTTTTCCTGGCTCTGGGCTTCATCAAGCCGCACCTTCCATTCAATGCTCCGCGCAAGTATTGGGACATGTATCAGCGGAGTGACTTCAAAGTAGCTCCGAACCAAAAACTCCCTGAAGGTGCACCGAGCTATGCGGGTCATGATTCGGGTGAATTGCATGCTTATGCTGACATTGCCAAAGGCAATCCGATCCCTGAAACCAAGCAGCTCGAACTGCTTCATGGATATCATGCCGCCATCAGCTACATGGATGCGCAGTTAGGCCGCGTGCTGGATGAGCTGGAGGCTTTGAAGCTCAGCGACAATACAATCATCGTCCTGTGGGGCGATCATGGCTGGCATCTGGGTGACCACGGCATCTGGTGCAAACACAGCAACTTCGAGCAGGCCACCCGTGTTCCTCTTATCATCAGCGCACCGAAACAAGCCACTGCGGGCGGCAAGAGTGATGCCGTGGTCGAGTTCGTCGATATTTACCCCACAATCTGTGATCTGGCTGGGCTGCCAAAACCCGAGCATCTGCAAGGCGCCAGTCTAAAGCCTCTCATGGACGGCAGTGCCAAAACCGTCGCAGACAACACAGCCTACCATGTTTATCCACGATCCCAAAAAGGTGCTGGCGAGCTTCTCGGTCAAACCCTGCGCACACCTCGCTACCGACTCGTCGAGTGGCAAAAGGCTGACAAGAGCGTGACGGCTAGAGAACTCTACGATTACGAACTCGATGCTGAAGAAACCGTCAACCTCGCTGATAAACCCGAGCACGCAGCGCTGGTGGCAGAGTTGTCCAAGCAGCTCAACACCCACCTGAATGCCCCGCCGCCCAAGGGTGTCACCCTTCAAGATCGAAAGAAGGCAGCCCCTGCACCGAAAGCCAAAGAACCGCTCACGGTCGAAAAGCGTCTCAAGATGTTTCAGGAGTGCGATCTGAATCAGGATGGCCAACTGACGCGTGAAGAATTCATTGGCAAACGCAAGGACCTCGGCCAAGCCAAGAAAAGCTTTGAACAGCGCGACATTGATCAGAGCGGAACGCTTTCCAAAGCCGAATACGCGCCACTAGCTCCACTCAAACCAAGCTCTGGGAAAAAGTAGAAAACCTCTTCATGCTTACTCGTCGCACCTTCATTGCCCTCACGGCTGCATCATCTTCCGCCTTGGCGCAGGCCGCTAAACCAGGAAAGCCGAACGTCATCGCCACGCCGCCACCCACGGGGCCTGGACTTGTAACCGCAGACATCACCAAGCTCGCGCCAGAGACAGAACAGCTCGATCTCTATCTTTTGATTGGCCAGTCCAACATGAAAGGTCGTGGAGTCATGCCTGAGACCGCTGCCAACAATCCGCGCATCCTAGCCATGCATCTGAAGGATGATCAGTGGTACATTGCACGACATCCTTTGCATCTCACTGGCAATGCGCAGACCTTTGCCGGCCATGACAATGCGGGTGTCGGCCCGGGACTGGCTTTTGCAGAGGCCATCGCTATGGCGCATCCGCGTAGCACCATCGGCCTGATTCCCTGCGCTGTCGGTGGATCCCAGATAAAGCTGTGGCAGCGTGGAGCCAAGCTCTACGATGAAGCCATGCGCCGAGCCAAGCTAACCCTTCAGACCACTGCTCCACTGAAAGGTCGCATCCGCGCCGCTCTCTGGCTGCAAGGCGAGTCTGATGCTCGGCCTGCTGAACTCGCCGTGTATGAAGCCAAGCTCCTGAAACTCGTCGATGATCTGCGCAGCGATCTGGATTCACCCGAGTTGCCTTTCATCGCCTGCACCATTGGTGAAATGGGAGACGCTGCCAAACTGGACGGCAAAGCCGGCATCAACCAGATCCTGCTTTCGCTTTCTCAAAAGCGCCCCCACACCGCCTGCATCGACTGCCGCGATCTCAAGACTCACATCGGTGATTCTGTCCACTTTGATACCGTTGCTCAAAACATCATTGGCCAACGCTATGCCGAAACCTTGTTGAAGCTTCCTTAGCGAAATCGAGGTGATGACGAGTATTGAAGTCCCTCTCCAATCACTTCGACGGAGCAACGGTCACCACGGCCCTGCCTGCTTTGGCAGAGGCTGAATCGATTAGAGAGCCCGGGAGCACGCTCTTAAATGGCGTGCCAGCGGGTTCACCAATCCTGGCTTCTAGACCTGCTGCGAGTTCATCAGGATGCACTTGGGCTGACCAGTGTCCGTTTGAATCTGCTCGGACATTCATCATCGTCCGACTCGCAGATCCAGCTCCGCCTGCTGAAGCGGTGGATTGCAGAAAGACTCGCGCTCCTGGCATTGCCTTGCCGTCATACCCGACGACGGTGCCGCCGATGCTCTCAGCTGGGGCGAGCGTGATGGATTGATTTTGGGGCAAATTTCCGCGCTGACTGCGACTGGTCGCCGATGCAAAGTCACCCCTCTCTGCACGCAGGACCAGTGCAGTGCGATCTGTATCCACGCCAACAGGTATGGTCACCCAGCCATCACTATCGGCAGTGAAGGGACGATTGGGTAGATCAAAGGAGTAGTTGCGTCCGTCAGCCCACACTTTGGCGCCATTGGCGGGTGATCCATCGGGGAGTAGCACCCGCACTCTCACCATATCACCCACACTGAGTCCTGGCCCCCAACCATACATGTCAGCCAGATCCAGTGTGGCGCTGTCCCACTCCCAGTTGAGCTGTGTTTCATACACATCTCCGCGACAGCTCACATTGATGACTTTGTCATAAGCAAAGGAGCGCAGCATCGGCACCACGTCTCCCAACTCAGTGCGCTGGACCTCCTTGATCTCGGCAAAAGTGCGTCCATCTCGGTACTCGATGTTGCTAAACTCAAAGGCATAAGAAGGGCGTGCTATTCCAGTATCTGCATGTTCCACGGCAAAATAGGCGTTCGATTTATCCAGCTTCTTCCTGGGGCTTTGAAGCACATCTGCCGTGATAAATTCAGGCACTAACTGTGACAATTGCTCCGGGTAGTGGCCATATTTTTTGAGGTAAGCCATGATGCCTTGGTGGATCTTTTTCAGATGCTCGATGTCGATCTTTTTACACCGCTCAATCTCGGCTTGATCTGAATCTGCCTCCTCCTTGGCAGCATCTTTCATTGGTTCTGTTGCTGGTTTTGTCGTTCTAGTCTGGCTCAGCGGACTCGATGAGACGCTGGGTTTGCTGCTGCTTACGCGAGAAGTCGCAGGCGTCTTCTCCATGAGATATCCGCCCAAAGACCAGCCAATACAAGTCAGCGCAAGCGTAGCAGTGGTGATGGCTATTATTTTCATCGTTGGCTGATTCTGTGCGAAAGCAGGCCTGTGCGTCAAGCCATCAGATGGGCAGAGACTTATTGCTTCTAATCTAATCCCGTGACTAAAATGCGCAGCATGAGAGATCTTGTCTTCGTTATTTTCGCCATTGCCGGGCTGGCAATGATACAAGCTCGGACTGCGCAAGCTTCACCCAATTTGGTGCAGTTGAAGCTTTACTCTTCGCCCTCGTTAAAATGGGAGTTGGAGATTGATCCGGGTGATCGCCATGGGCGTGGCAAAGGAAGCTATCGAATGCTCAATCAGGGGAAAGAGGTTTGGAAGGTGGAAATACCCTGCACTCTTTGTGATGCGATTGTTGGTGATGACGGCGTGACCATCGGATACGGTTATGGTCATGGGATTGAAGGTTTCGGCGCAGGCGGATTTAAAGACGGGCCTGGAACCCTGAACGTAGTCATCATTGATGCGACGGGGAAGGTCAGGCTCAATGATGCCATAAAACGCGAGTGGTCCAGCTATCCACACGGATTTCCTGTGCCCTGCGTTAGAGAATTCGTGGTTCATACTGCGGAGAGCCAGTTTGCCTTACGATTGTCTGGGGATGATAACGAACAGTGGTCTGCGTATCGCACTGAAACGGGAGAGAGGATAACGAACTATTCTCACAATGACCAAGTAGCAGCAGGACCCAAATCTAAACCTTTGAGCCTAGTGCCGAAAAATGTAGATTCTCTCCCCATACGAGAACTCCAGGCTTTAGGCAGTTTTGTTTTGGGTGCTCCGCCAAAGGTTCAGGTTATTCGTGACATTGCCGAGTTTGCCTTCGATGAGCATGGTCGCATTGGTTTTTTAAGACGAGAGAGGACAGGCGCAATGACGATCGTGATCATCGACCAGGATTCACATGTGATCGCAGAGTCTGTTCTGCCTTTGAGTGATCCATCTCAATCATGTATCGAATGGATTGCAGGAGAACGTTGGATAGTTACTGCCTCCGGGCATGGCGAGGATGCGAAAGCCCAGGCATGGTGGTTTGACGCGCAGAAGCAAACTTTCTCGCAGATAAAGGGCTTCCATTCCCCTGCCGTCGAGAAGGTATGCCGCGCGAATGACGGTGGCTTTGTGGTCCTTGCGACCAAACGCAGCCGTTACCAAAGCAT
>JAPLUM010000832.1 GCA_026397605.1 Verrucomicrobiota bacterium
CAGAGAAGCACCCAACGCAGCGTCAAACTCATACGCTGGGTAGGTAGCCGTCTGTTTTCCGCTGTCTCTTGGGCGGTGGCCTGCGTCGCTCTTAAAAACCTCTACAGCGAACTTTAATGAGATGAAAGCAAGACACCGTTCCGGCTATGAATGAATTTGTCTAGCAGCTTGAATTCGAATGAGGCCGCGAGAGACGGGCTTAGTCTTGGGTTTGCTACCGCAGAGCAAGACGGCACCTTCTATGTATGGAATAGAAGCTAGGACTTCTGTCGCAGCTGGTTCCTCACTGTCCATCACCGCTTGCCAGCGCCCTCACTCCCAAGTTTTAAAACACGGCCTAGGCAATCCAGGGTTGACGCCAGACAATCAAGGTCGATTAACTAGTCTTTAACTTTCCCTGTGATGTCCGCACTCTTTTTGTCAGTTGTTTCCGGTCTGCAATTCGGCGTCGATCATCTCACTCCATTCGCTTGGGGTGTGATTGTTGTGCTGGGTTTGTTATCGACGATCAGTCTAGCCATCCTTTTGATGAAGTGGCTGCTACTGCGTCATACAGAGCAGGCTAACCGTCGATTCATGGATCTCTTCCACGAATCTCCACATCCTTTGGCGCTCTACCTGACGAAGGATCAGACGGAGATGTCGCCGCTTTACTTTGTTTATCATTCGGCTGCCCGAGACATGGCGTTTCACCTCGTCGGTGAGGAGGAGCCAGGGCGGAGTTTTTCTGTCCGCTTGCAGGGCGCGGGTCGGATCACCCCCAGCCAGATGAGCACCGTGCAAAATGCCATGGAGCGTGCTGTCGGCACGGCTGCGGTGAAGCTGGAGGCGCGCCTGAGCTTTGTGGCCACGATCATCGCCGCGGCACCTCTCCTGGGTATCCTTGGAACGGTGGTTGGGCTGCTGGATGTTTTTGCAGCTTTGGGCGTTCGGGATAAGTCCACCTTAGCTCCTGGGGTCAGTGCCGCTTTAGTCACGACCATTGCGGCTTTGGCCGTGGTTCTGCCTAGTCTGATCGGTTACAACGTGCTCGTGAATCGTATCCGCATGATTATCATTCGTATGGACAACTTTGCGTCTGAGCTAAGCGGCATTTTTGATCGTCAGTTTGTCGATCACCGAAAGGTCGCGGAGAGCCTGCCTAGCCTGAGCGCGATGGGTGCGCCAGTCATGCCTGTGCCTAGCTCGGTGGCGACGTCAGTTGGCCGCACTACACTTCGCGCATGAAGCGTCTTTCCAATCAGTATTTACCCCGCATGATCAGTGGCATTCAGGTCACGCCATTGCTGGACCTTATGCTGCTGCTGCTGTTAACGGTCATTGTTCTTGTGCCTATTTTGCAGGGAGGTCCAGAGGATGCAGCCCTCGCTGAATTATCTGATTTGGCCTCACCTGAGAGAACCATCGAGTTGATTGTCAGTGAGGACTTGAGCCTGATTCTTGCAGGGAAGGGGATCGATGCCAAGGACATGATCGCTGATCTGAAAGCGCGTGTAAAAGCGGACCCGTTGCTGGGAGTTGTTACACGTGTGCCACCCACTTTATCCGCCCCGCGTTTGTTGGAGATCATGCAGGCTCTGCATACGGCTGGGGTGAAGAGAACGGCTGTTCTGGTCGGCACCGCATCTAAATCCTAGACATGCCAGCCACCGTCAGCATCCGCCGTTCTCTCGAGCCCCTTGCTGCGGCGCTGATAGCCATTGGACTGGTTCACTTATTGGTGGGCTTCATCGTGTTGAATATCCTGCCAGAGATTCATAAGCAGACGATATCTAAGGCTTCGATAAAATTGTTGTGGTATGCGCCGTCAGATTTTCTGCTCAATAAAAAGGTGGAAGTGGAAACGCCGGTGGTCGTGCAAAGCAGCGATTTAGAAAAGGCACCTGCTCCGACCGTCTCGCCCACTGCAATGCCCGCTGAGCCAAAGTCAGTTCAAGCAGAGCCTCAGCCGCCTGTGCCGCCTCCAGCTCCACCGGTTGCCATTTCTCCCCCCAGTAAGCCTGCGGAAAAGTCTCTGGCAGAGGTTTTGCAAACGAACCGTGGTCTAATGCCTCAAGCGCCGGACGCAGGTTTTATGGCTCTAACGCCGATGCCTCTGACGATTAATTCGGTGGAGCCTAGTGCTGTTAGCCCACCAAATATCGCGCCACCAGCGCCTCCCGCGATGACTCCTCCAGCTCCACCAGTGATGCCGGTTGCGCCACCGACTCCGGCCCCGACTCCGGCGGTCACTGGGTCGCCACCAGTCACGGCTCCGTCAGCGCCGACCATTTTAGGGGATCAGAAAGAGGCCAATAAATACATCACGCTGTCTGCCATCCTGCCCCCAGGAAAGGCTCCAGCTAAGCCGAGAGAGAATAAACCGGTTCTCAATCTTTTGGATGTCGCCAACCTCAATGCCAATGAGCGTGCCGAAGATGTCGAAGCCGGTGG
>JAPLUM010000840.1 GCA_026397605.1 Verrucomicrobiota bacterium
GGAAAGGTGATCGTCTGTTGGCCTATTCAGCGCCCGAGGCAGCACGCGATCACGCCGTCTGGCAGACCCTCTGGTTATCTAAAGAAGATAGCGCCGCCTTCTTTAAAGCCATGCGCAATGGCCTAACACAACGTTATGACGTGCAGCCAAGCCTGGATTCTCCAGGAAATTTCAGCCTGGAAGCAGAAGGCCGCCACGTGCGCCTCATGCTCAATCGCGCAGGTCTTGGTGTCCTGCTCATTGAAGCCGCCACACCCGCTTTTGCTGAGGCTGCCAGCCGCCTATAAAAAATCATGCCAGCCAAACAAATCATCTATTCCGGCCGCGTTCAAGGTGTCGGATTCCGCTACAGCACCAAGCAGATTGCCTCAGGCTATGAAGTGATAGGCACCGTGAAGAATTTGCCTGATGGCCGGGTGGAAATGCAGGTCATGTCACAAGATAGCGATGAGCTAACAGATTTCTTGGCTGCTATCGATGAGAGCACACTGGGCTCACTCATCAAAGAGCGTGAAATCAGCACCATCCCTGCCCTGACAGGCCAACGCGGGTTCATCATTGTGAAGTAAGTTTATTCAAGCTGCTTCAACATGCCGCCGTAGATGCCCTGCACCATCATGATGATGCGATAGGCCGTGAAAAGGGCCACCAGTGCGTAACCAATCTTTGGCAACCATAACGAGGCGCGATGAATGGCTTCATTGGCCATCATCGTCTCGGCAGCAGTCCAGCGCGCCATCTCTTCATCCAGCCGACCCACTTCCTCTGCCGTGGCGATGCCATGCACAAACTCTGCCGGAAATCCACCAGTGCTGACGTGCCGCTCCGACAAACGGCACCCGGTTCAACCAAACATCCACCGCAGCAGACTCGGTCGCCTTCTTTGCCAGCCAGCGCCAGAGCGCAGCCAGAGCAAAAATAACCACCCACAGCCCGATCAGAGCCAAAACAATGCGCTGCATGGGATGATCCTCTTCCTGGGCAACAATGATCGCTGGCAACTCAGGCAAAAAGATAGCCAGATGCAAAAGAATCAGCGGATAGATCAGAGCGCTAGACGCCTGCCTCTGCGCCCCATCCATCGCCGCAAAGTAGCGCGTAAGATGATTGAAAGCATTGGCCAATTTACCGCTACGCTCACCAGCTTCGATCAAAGATAACTCCAACCCACCCACAAGTCCTGATGCATGATTCTTAATCGACTCAGCGACGCTCTCTCCAGCATCAAGCCCACGTTTCAAGCCCTCTAAAAACGCACGTTTCTTCGGCGATGGATTCTGCCCCAGCAGCAGCGTCAAAGAGCGATCCAGATGAAAATCTGCGCCCGTTAGTTTTGCCAGTTCGCGGTAAAGTGTGGCCTTTTCACTGTGCTTCATGTTGCTCTTTATCTCCGTAGGAGCGCATCAGGTCAAGCATCGTCATGGTTTGGACAAGATTCTGTGCCGTCTTTATGCTGAATCACCCCCGTTAGATGCGTTTATCCTCCCCTCAACCATGAAGACACTGCCCCTATTGATGCTTCTTTGCGCCAGCAGCTTTGCCGCCGAAGGCCTGCACCCGATTCCCTACAATCACCCAGGTCTCGTCGTCGATCTAGAGGTCGGTCTTTGGGCCTGGCCTGTGCCCTGTGATGCCGATGGCGATGGCGACTTCGACTTGATCGTCTCCTGCCCTGACAAGCCCCACAACGGAGTCTATCTCTTTGAGAACACCACTGGCGACACCGCCAAAAATGCGCTGCCTGTTTTCAAACCCGGAAAGCTTCTCAGCAAAACGGAGACTTACATCATGCCGAGCTACGTGAACGGCAAAATGCGCGTCATGCGCCCTGGCGTCGAGTTTCCAGAATTCACGACCCAAGGCACCAACGTCAAAAAACCCATTCCAAGCCCAAGTTCCAAATGGTACCAGCCACAAGGCAAACAACCCAAAGGCCCCAAGATGCGGCATCATCAGTGGCGCTACACCGACTATGATGGCGATGGTAAAACCGATCTCGTCGCCGCTGTCGAAGACTGGAGCTACTACGGCTGGGACGATGCCTGGAACTCGCTGCACGGCGAGCCAGCGGTTTCCCATGCCATGCAGTCGCCCGTTCCCACCGGCGGCTGGTCGGCCCACGGCACCTTCTTCATCTGGGGATCGCGGCGTCTGCAGCCCACGCCTCCAGGCGTGCATCAGGTGCCGGCGCTCCAGGCCCGCAGCAGCCGCGAAATATCCCGCCCGCAGCAACCCGTCCACGATATCGCCCACGTAGGTGAAATCCCGGGTCTCCTCTCCCGTGCCCGTGATTGGCAGCGGCTCCCCTCGCATGGCCCAGTAAATGAAGTTCG
>JAPLUM010000690.1 GCA_026397605.1 Verrucomicrobiota bacterium
GCCTACAGATCGACGAATCAGCACTCACAGGCGAGGAGGTGCCTGCGAACAAGCGCCCTGATCTACTGAATGCCGACACGGTGCTCGCTGACCGAGTCAACATGGCCTATGCGGGATCGCTCGTCACCGCAGGCAGTGGCACGGGTGTGGTCTGGGCCACGGGCGACCGCACCGAGACGGGACGTGTCGCTTTTCTCATTGCTGAGGCAGTGGACCTCACCACACCGCTCACGCGGAAAATCGCGCACTTCAGTGGCATGTTGCTGTGGATCATTCTGGCGCTGGCAGCGGCCTTATTTGCCTATGGCGTGCTCGTGCGTGGCGGCAGTGTGATCGAGATGCTCATGGCCAGCGTCGCACTGGCGGTCGGTGTGATTCCAGAAGGGTTGCCCGCCGCCATTACCATCGTGCTCGCCATCGGAGTGAGCCGCATGGCTAAGCGCAGCGCCATCATTCGCAAGCTTCCAGCGGTGGAGACACTGGGTTGCACCACTGTCATCTGCTCGGACAAAACTGGCACGCTGACGCAGAATAAGATGACCGTGCAGAGCATTCATGCAGGCGGTGAAACCTTTACGCTGACAGGCACAGGCTATGAGCCTCGTGGCGAGTTGGTGGATGTAGCGCAAGGCAAAATTGCCGTATCCACGAAGCCTGCACTCTATGAGTGTCTTCATGCCGGCATGCTCTGCAACGACTCGGCCATCATTGAAAAGGAAGGTGTCTGGAGTATCGCAGGTGATCCTACCGAGGGCGCACTCATCGTTTCGGCTGAAAAAGCCGGTCTGCGGCACGCTGTCATCCATGCAGGCTCGCCGCGAGTGGACATGATCCCGTTTGAGAGTGATTACATGTTCCGCGCTACCTTGCACGATCACGTCGAAGGCCGACGCATCTACAAAGCAGGGGCTTTGGAGCGACTGTTAGAGCGTTGCTCTCACATGCTCGACGTAACAGGCGCAGCGGTGAAGATCGATGCGGATTCCATTCGAGACATCGCGCAGTCTTTCGCCAGCAAAGGCATGCGAGTCATCGCTTTTGCACGGCGCGATGGCTCGCACGTCACTGAGGATCTCGGCCATCATCATGTGAGCGAGGGACTGACCTTTCTAGGCATGCAGGGCATGATTGATCCGCCGCGTGACGAGGCCATCGCGGCAGTCGCGCGCTGCCAGGCCGCTGGTATTCGAGTCAAAATGATCACGGGTGATCATGCCGTCACCGCGCAAGCCATCGCGCAGCAGATTGGCATCGCGGGTGCTGATACTGCCGTTACCATTTCAGGGCGCGAACTCTCTGACATCAGCGATGCAGATTTGCCAGCCATCGCAGACCGTACCGTGGTCTTTGCCCGCGTGGCTCCTGAACAGAAGCTGCGTCTCGTGCGCGCTTTGCAGAGCTGCGGTCACATCCTTGCCATGACCGGTGATGGCGTGAATGACGGCCCCGCTTTGAAGCAGGCCGACATCGGCATCGCCATGGGCATCACCGGCACCGATGTGGCCAAAGGCGCAGCTAGTATGGTGCTCACGGATGACAACTTCGCCACCATTGCCGCAGCCGTCGAAGAAGGCCGTGGCGTGTATGACAACCTCATCAAGTTTCTCGTCTGGACGCTGCCGGTCAGCGTGGGCTTTGCGCTCATCTTGCTCACCAGCGTTTTGCTTGGCCTCACGTTGCCGACATTGCCCGTGCATCTTCTCTGGGTGAATCTCACCACGGCCATCCTGCTTGGTCTCATGCTCGTCTTTGAGCCGTCGGAAGCAGATATCATGAAGCGTCCGCCACGTGATCAAAAGACGCCGATCTTTGACTTCGCCATGTTCATGCGGACTGGGTTGGTTTCGGCCATCATGCTCGCAGGCAGCTGCTGGGTATTTTTTTATGAGCAAAGCAGTGGCGCTAGCATCGCCGCCAGTCGCACGGCTGTGGTGAATATGGTCGTCGCTGTCGCCAGTGCCTACCTCATCAATTGCCGTAGTCTACGCCGCAGCATCTTTAGCATTGGCTTGTTCACCAATCTGCATCTCTGGCTCGGCATCGGGCTCACTATTGTTCTGCAACTGCTTTTCACCTATGCGCCTCTGATGAACCGCTTCCTGCAAACCGCACCGATTGAAGCCTCCGCTTGGTCGCGCATTCTTGGTGTGGCGGCTGGAGCCTTCGTGCTTGTGGAGATCGAGAAAAAGATCCGCTGCGCTCGATGAAGCGTACTTCTTTTACCTCCAGCACTTCCCCCTCACACATGAAAAAACATCTCGCCACGCTCTTCTTTGCCAGCACTTTAGCATTGTCTGCTCAAACTACGCCTGAACTTACCACCTCACGTTCGGTTGATCTCATCGATCCGGCCGCATTTGGTTTTGGAAGACCTGGCTACATGGTAGATACGACGTTTATCGATACTCAGGACTTTGCGAACCGAGCTGGCGGGCTGGATTTCATGGAGGTGCGCACCATTCTCCCGTTTTGGACAAAGAAGGTGAATGCGCTGCGCATGAGCGCCTCTTTAAGCTACAACCTGAGCGAACTGGACTTCAATGGCTTCCTAGGTATGCAAAGCGAGTCACTGCACACGCTGGAGGCGCAGCTCAGCTTGTTTTGGCGGCCGGAACAGTCGCGCTGGTGGGGGTTGGGTTTTGTGACGCCAGGCATTGCGACCGATTTCCAAGGCCTGTCGTTGGATGACTTTGAAGTTTCTGGCCTCGGCCTGCTTGGGGTGCTCAGGAAGGCATGATCGTTCCTGCGCTCGGCTTCATCTGGAAGCCAGATAACTTCATCGTGCAGGTGACGCCGCCGTTTGTGGTGCTTGGCTGGCGAGCAACGGATCGTGTGACGCTAAGCCTTAGTGCCTATCCAAGTGGCGGCTCGTGGGATGTGGAAGACCCAAATGTCAACCGTGTCGAGCTCAATGGCTGGCAGACCGCTGCTTCGGTCATCTATCAGGCCACAGACCGCATTTCCATCTCGCTACGAGGCGGCATGAATGTCGGAGGAGAGCTTGAACTGCGAGATGGGAATAACAATGTCCTTGCCAATGAGACACTCGAATCAGCTCCTTTCGGTGCTTTGAATGTTCGGTGGCAGTTTTGATCTGTCTTCTTTCAATGTTCGCATTCACGCCACATTCGCCAAGCTCCAGACTGGCTCAACCTTGGTGTGCGGCCATCAAGGTAAGCCGTGGAGTCTTCTGTTTTCTTAATAACCAACTCATGAAACCTCTGCTCTTTCTCTGCATTGCTATCACGACTCTGGCCGCCAGCTACGAGCCCACTTGGTCCACCATTCCACCGAAGCGCGTGATCCAGTACAGCGATACGAATGGTGCGGCGCTCGTGAAGGCCGTTGAAGCCTTAATGCCGGGCGATAAGCTCGAACTCGCCGCTGGCACCTACAGCGTCGAGCGCATGTGGGACATCGGCGTGAGTGGCACAGCAGATGCACCGATCTGGATCGTCGCGGCGAAGGATGCGCAGGTCATCATAACCCGTCCTGATGACAAACAAAACGTGCTCAATGTAGGACAAGCTGGTCCCGTGAAGTTCTTGTGCCTGCGCGGCATCGAGCTTACCGGAGGCAGTCATGGCTTACGGCTCGGCCACTGCTTAGATGTGTGGATTGATGGTTGCCACATACATCACACCAACCAAGTTTGCCTCAGTGCCAACAGCGCCGACACCCAGCGCCTCTTTTTGACCCGCAACCACATCCATCACGGCGCGGGTCATGCCGAGGGCATGTATCTTGGCGCAAACAATGGTGATCACATCATGAGTGAGAGCGTCATCGCACTGAATCACATCCACGATTGTCGCGGAGATCAAGGCGATGGCATCGAAGTAAAGCAAGGCTCATGGGGAAACCTCATTGCCGAAAATCATGTGCACGACACGAACTACCCCTGCATCACCGTTTATGGCACGGCGGGCAAGCCTGTGAACATCATCGAGCGTAATCTCTGCTACAACAGCGCCGACAACGTCATGCAGGTGCAGGGCGAGGCCATCGTGCGTAACAACGTGCTCATCAACGGCGCAGGCGCTGGCTTCTCCAGCACCGATCATCAGGGTAAGACACTCAATCTCCAGGTCATCCACAACACCATCCTCAACAGCGCTCACGCCTTTCGCGGCGGCTCCTGGAATGGTCGAGAGGGCATGATCCTCGCCAACAACATCCTCTACTCACGCGATGCCAATGCCCTGCACTACGCCAACGGCAACGCGGGCGTCATCAGCAGCGGTAACGTCATCTTTGGCGATGGTCCCAAAGACGGCTGCGTCAAAGGTCGCGGCTTCGAGGACCTCCCCGGCATCACCACACGGAATGTCAGCGGTGCCGTCGCTCCCTGATCGACGGTGACCAACCTTCTTTGTCGCTCACACGCTGCCAGCACCCAGCCCAAGGAAGCGGGCCAAATCCTTCGCAGCCGATTTGGCACCGCGTCCTTCATGAGAGATGACGTGTAGCTTTCCAGCCTCGCGATCCGCTTTCACATCGGCGTGACCTTTGAAACCATCTCCATGCAGCAAAGGCAGCGCGTAGTAGCCACGCACCCGCTTTTGCGGCGGCACATAGACCTCCCAGCGGTAGTCGAAGCTCCATAGCTGCTCCGTCACGCGGCGGTCATAAATGATCGGATCAAGTGGCGCGATCAAAATCGGCCCAGAGATGCTTCCGGCCTTTTCAAGCTGCGGAAGATCCTCTGCCAAAAGATGCAGTCGCAACTTTGGAAGATCAGAAATAGCCACCGCTTGCACGTCAGATCCCAGAATGGACTTCTCGGAGCTTTTGAGTATCGCGAGCCTTCGCTGGCGTAATTTCAGACGGGCCAACCAATGCGCCGTTTCAGCCTCCGAAGGCATTTTGGCATTCAAAATTCCAGCAGGTAGCACGCGTTCCGGTAGATCATAAAACCGCCGGTTGCCTTCACGTTTCGCAATGAGCACCCGACCATGGAAGAAGAGCTTTTGCAGCGTGCTCTTCGCCAGCGTGGTGCTGTCCCAAGCATGAGACTTCGCTTTGCGGGCGCTTTCGATGTCCTGTGAGCTGAGCGGCCCTTCATCACGCATTCTCGCCAGCAGGCTCATCGCCAGCCGCTTCTCTTCCGCAGTAAGTTTGCCAGACCACGTGCTGTCTGCTTTCGCGCGAGTCTGCATGACCCTTTGCAAATGCGGCCAAGCCTCCACCGGCATGGCCGCCAGGTTATG
>JAPLUM010000516.1:0-2924 GCA_026397605.1 Verrucomicrobiota bacterium
GATACGCACGCTGTAAACGCCTGGCGTCGTCACTGTGAAGCCATACAGACCACTCGCATTGGTCGTCGTGGTCTGCACCACGGTGCCACCACTATTAAGCAACTGCACGCTCACACTGCCGATGCCGGATTCACTCGCCGATTGATACAACCCGTCATTGTTGAGGTCATTCCACACCAGATTCCCCACGCTAAAGCCACTCCATAATCCAAAGTCAACGGTCAGCTCAGTGTCAGGATTGGTATCTCCATCAATGATGGATTCGGTGCCAGTCGCCAAAGTAATGACCGGACTCAATAAGACCGTGCCACTGCCACCTGGCTGCGAACCATTGTTGTCATTGTCAATGTTGTTATCCAACGCCACTGGCGATCCACCCGTCAATGGCAACCCAACCGTCGGTGTCACCCGCACGACATAATTGCCAGCCGCACGATTGGCAAAACTATAGATCCCACTGCCAGAGGTGGTGGTCGTCGCTACCAAGACATCATCGCCATCGCCAGCGATTAGATTGGTGCTGGTGTAAAGATCGACGGTCACTCCTGAGACTCCACTTTCTGCTGCATCCTTGATGCCGTTACGATTCAGGTCATTCCACACCAAGCTCCCAATCGCCATCGTGTTGGTCGGCACCACTTCGCAAAGAGCCACATAGTCGAGCACCATCGGATTGGTGCTAGGTCCACCACTGAGCAATAAGCTGAGGCCATCGATCTGCGTCGTCGTGGCTGTCGGCATGACGCGGAACCTCCAAGTGTAGCGACTCCAGTTCGGCTGCGTGGCATTTACTGTGGCTTCCGTCCAGCTATTGTAGTTGGCGGACGCAAACGGACTCGGAGTTCCGGTCATTTCAGTTTGCGGCACTTGATAATACTGATACGACCCCGGCGTCGGCCCACTGATCACTTGCAACACCTGACCACTCACATGCGCTATATCCCAAATCACATTGGCAGATGCCGCACTCGCATTGGCCGCCCAAACCGAAAGTTCATATTCCTTCCCTGCCGTCAACCGACTGCTCCAAGCGCCACCACCTGCCGCACGCAGACTCACACAGGAGTTCGTGCCTTGCACCAGCATGTATCGACGACCATGACGAGCTTTGAGGGATTCAACCCAACTCACTCGCGCCCCTGCATTGCCCGCCAACACCTGCACCCGCTGGATCGGCTCACCAACCCCAGAGGAACCATTGCTGCCGCCCAACCAAGAAAGCGCATTCGTGGCGCCAAAGCTTGTGCCCGCGCCATTGTAACTCATCGCAGTGAAGGCGACACCTGTTGCATTGGCCGTACCATCAAATTCAAAGCTCGGATTATCAATGAGATTGTTCGTGTAACACGGATCAGTATTGGCAAAACCAAAGTCAATCGTGCTCTCACGATCTGTGTCATCACCGTCCACGCCTGAGGCCGGCTCTCCACCAGGAGTCAGAGTAATCAGCGGACTGACCACCTGCGTGCCACTGCCACCAGGCTGCGCTCCGTTGCTATCATTATTGACGCCATTATCCGTCGTCACCACCACGCTCGACACACTCGGGAAAAAAGTCGGCGGCGTCTGAATGCGCACGTAATACACAGTCGCTGCCAAATTAATAAACTGATAGGCCCCATTCGAATCAGTAAAGCTCGTAGCACCCACCTGCACGTCATCGCTTGCACCATTATCACGAAGACCATTGGCACCTGGAGACCAAAGTTGTACAGCCAATCCTGGCACACCACTTTCCGTGTTCTGGCGGATGCCATCATTGTTCATGTCCACAAACACCAAATTACCAATCGACAGGCCACGACCATTCATCGTGTATGCCTGCGTGGCCTGACAACCAAAAGTATCCGTCGCACGAACCGTGAAAGTGCCACCACCAGATCCTGTTGGTGTACCACTGATCACACCACTGGAATTCAGACTCAATCCAGCAGGCAAGCTGCCAGCAGAAACTGACCAAGTATAAAGGAGCGTGCCACCAGATGCCGTTAAGGTCTGACTGTAGGGCGAGCCAAAATAGGAATCAGGTAGCGTTACAGGTGTGATGCTGATAATCGGGCCGACCGGCGCTACAGTATAAGCACGAGTGCCCGCACAGCCATTGGTATCGGTGGCACGGATCGTGAAGCTCGCGCTGGTTGTGGAATTAGGCATCCCAGTAATAGCGCCACTTGAAGCGTTCAGCGTTGCCCATGACGGCAATGTCCCCGAACTGAGAGCGAAGACGTAGGAACCACTGCCGCCAGTAGCCGAAACAGTTTGGCTGTATGCAGTGCCTACTGTTGCAACAGACAAGGAGACTGGATTCAGCGTCACGACAGGGCAAACCTGCACATTGATGACTTGAGTTCCCTGACAGCCATAGATGTCGTTAACACGAACCGTGATCGGCGCGGCTGGAGAGACCACGACTGTGGGGATGCCACTGATCTCGCCAGTGCTGGCATTAAGAGAAAGTCCAGTCGGCAATGTGCCGGACGTGATTGTCCATGTGCTATATGGAACAGAGCCACCAGCGGCCGTAAGCATTTCCGAATAAACGCTACCGACAATACCCACAGTCAGCGTTGACGGGGTTATAGTAATCGTCGGGCAGAGGGGAGTAACTGTATAAGAACGCGTGCCAGAGCAGCCTGCAGTATCAAGGGCACGCAAGGTAAAGGTGGCTGCCGACGTACTAGTTGGAATACCCGAAATCAAACCAGTGGAAGCATTCAAGCTCAAACCAGCTGGCAATGCCCCAGAAAAGATAGAGAAGGAGTAGGGAGATACACCACCAATACCTGAAATCGTCTGTGAGTACGCTGTCCCGACCGTGCCATTGTTAAGGGACACAGGGTTCACCGTAATCGCAGGGCAAACAGGTGTCATCACGTAGCTGCGAGTGCCTTGGCAGTTAAAGGAATCCGTAACCCGAATCGTAA
>JAPLUM010000516.1:2939-3686 GCA_026397605.1 Verrucomicrobiota bacterium
ACTAATCGGTGTACCGCTCAAGACACCAGTGCTAGTATTCAAGCCCAAGCCAGTAGGCAGGGTGCCTGAACTGACAGCAAAGCTATAGGGACCTGTTCCACCACTTGGCGTAAGGCTGGTCAGGTAGGCGCCAGCTACCGTAGCTGTTGGAAGAGCTATTGGAGCCAGGGCAATGCTCGGACAAACGACTGTTAGGCTGTAGTCCAAAGTGGCCGAGCAACCGGCGGCATCCGTCGCAGTCAGAGTGAAACTGTAGTTCCCTGGCGCCGCTGTGGGAATGCCCGTGATCTGATTGTTTGTATCAATCAGGAGGCCTGTTGGCAGGGCACCTGTCGTCACACTCACTATGTAAGGAGCGCGACCACCGGTAATGGTCATAGCCTGCGTGTAAGCGCTCAGCCGCGTGGCTGAAGTCAATGTTGTTGGGCTCAATGAGATTACTGGGCAAAGCGAATTCAGAGCATACGATTGAATCGTTGAACACCCCTTGGCATCAGTAACCTGAATGGAGAAAATAGAAACATCCAAAAGCGGAGTCGTGCCACTGATCACACCGCTGCTGCTTAAACTCATACCCACTGGCAATTCGCCGCTCACGATATTCCAGGTGTAAGGTGAGACACCTCCTGATGCTGTCAGTGTGCGGCTATAAGCAGCATCCTGTACCGCCGAGGGTAAGGTGCTGGGACTAATTGTAAATGCTGGACAGCCACGCAGACCAAAGTCGATGGTCTTTTCCCAACTCGT
>JAPLUM010000804.1 GCA_026397605.1 Verrucomicrobiota bacterium
CTCTTTGCCCGCCGCTTTGATTCTCTTC
The DNA here is from genome assembly GCA_026397605.1 of Verrucomicrobiota bacterium. GTDB lineage: Bacteria > Verrucomicrobiota > Verrucomicrobiia > Verrucomicrobiales > Verrucomicrobiaceae > Prosthecobacter. The sequence goes on from JAPLUM010000804.1 coordinate 29, forward strand.
TCGAGCAGGGGCTCTGGCGTGAAGCTGGCCAAATGACCGCCTCAGAACAGGCCCCACTTTTACCCCACTCACGCAGTCTTGCCCAGACCCTGGCCACGCTACAAAACAAAACCATCCGCAGCTTCACCGTGCAGATCCTATTGGGCGAGACGCTCGCCGCATCGAGAATCGAAAACCGGGAACTCGACTGCTATGCCACGGGTTGCGCTGCATTGGATCACTCCATGCCGGAGCTTGCTGCTAATGCCTTTGCCTGCGCACTCGATCTTTCTAAAAACCGCCAAGGCACCATGCAATCCATCCTGCGCAGTGCTCGGGAGGGGCAACTGCCATTGGCCACGTTCATCAAAGCACTCATTGGTAGCCCCGCCATGGAGGATGAAAGCATTCAGGACTCCCTGCTCTACATCAGTCTGCTGGCCGGTGAAAAGGTGGACGCCATGTTAGCGATCATTCGCAATCGCCGTCAAAGCTCCCCAGAGCAGGTGTATCTGCGTTTCCTGGAAGCTCTGGCCCTGCATCAGCAAGGCAATCATAGCGACGCCGCAGCACTTCTCATTCCCCTGCCCCGCCACCGCTGGCATCAGGGTGAAGCTGCGGTCCTGGCCAGCATCATCTCCACCACGGGCGAGATCGAACGCTCCAGCCCACTCATCCAGCAGATCGACCCCAGCCTGCTATTCGTCGAGGAGCGTCACCTCTTTGATCCATGGCAGAGCAGGCTCACACTGGGCACCAGCCTAGCCAGCCGAGATGGGGCGGAGTGAATGCTGCCGAAAGTTCAGTGAAAATCATCCTTGGCCCAGAGCAGCTAGCTGGCATGGTGTGCCGCTCATGAGCCACCCCAGCACCGATTCTCTTTCCTCCGACTATGACCTCGTGGTAGCCGGAGGTGGCGCAGCAGGCTTTTTTGGCGCGATCACCTTTGCCGAGGCCTGCCCAGGCTCCCGAGTCCTGATCCTGGAAAAAAGCAGCCAGGTGCTGGGTAAAGTCAAAATCTCAGGCGGTGGTCGCTGCAATGTCACCCACGCATGCTTTGACCCCAAGGCCCTAACCAAATTTTACCCGCGTGGCTCCAAGCAACTCATTGGCCCCTTTCATCATTGGAGTCCGACGGATACCATGGACTGGTTTGAGAGTCGCGGAGTGCCGCTGAAGATCGAAGACGATGGCCGTGTCTTCCCCCAATCAGACAGCTCCCAGAGCATCATCGACTGCCTCATGGGTGCCGCAAAAAAAGCAGGCGTCGTCATCCGCACTCATACAGCTCTAGAGGCAGCCGAGGCCACTGCTGACAATGGCTTTGCCCTCCGTCTCAATGCAAATGAACACATCCGCACCAGACGCCTACTGCTTACACTCGGCGGCACGCGTAATCGCTTCGGAGCCGACTTATCCGCCAGCTTTGGGCACAGAATCGAAGAAGCCGCGCCTTCCCTTTTCACCTTCAAAATTACCGATGCTCGCCTATCCGAGCTGCCCGGCCTATCGGTGCCAGAGGCCACCGTGCAGGTGTGCTCCACTGAGTCAAAGTTGAATCTCAAAGCCACTGGCCCTGTGCTCATCACCCATTGGGGACTCAGCGGACCAGGCATTCTCAAAGTGTCCGCCTGGGGCGCTCGCGAGCTTCAAAAGCTCGATTACCGATTCGACATCCTCGTTAACTGGACCGGCCAATGCAACGAGGCCCAAATCCTGCAACGCTTTGATGAACTGCGCATCGAGTCGCCAAGAAAAAGCATCACCAACGATCCTCAGTTCGACATTCCTAGCCGCCTCTGGAAAGGCCTGATGGAGTCTTCTCTGGCTGATTCTTCCAGCGATCTGAGCGAGCTCCGCTGGCCACATCTACCTCGAGAAAAAGCACGCCGTTTCGCCCAAGAACTGGGAGCCTGTCGATTCAGTGTCGATGGTAAAAGCATGAACAAAGACGAGTTCGTCACCTGTGGCGGCGTGCATCTCGGAGATGTCCAATTTAAAACCATGGAAAGCCGACTCATACCCGGTCTCCACTTTGCTGGAGAGATTCTCGACATCGACGGCGTCACTGGCGGCTTTAACTTTCAAGCCGCCTGGACCACTGCCCGCCTTGCAGGTGAGGCGGCAGCTTCGTCGCTACAAGAGAATGCCGACTGACTGGAATCAGACCTGTAACGCCTTTTTGAGGAAGGGGGAGGTGACGCTGGTTTTGTGTTTGGCCACTTCCTCTGGCGTGCCGCTGGCGACGACTTGGCCGCCTTCGGGGCCGGCTTCGGGGCCGATGTCGATGAGGTAATCGGCCTCGGCAAAGACGTCGGGATGATGCTCGATGACGACGACGGTGTGGCCTTCATCGACCAGACGATGCAGGACATCGAGCAGGCGTGAGACATCACTCATGTGCAGGCCGATGGTGGGTTCTTCGATGAGGTAGAGATTCCGCTTCTCACTCTTCAGTCCGCGCATCTTCTGCGTGACGGTCTTCCCCTGCCCCACGCTGAGCTCGGTAACGAGCTTCAGTCGCTGAGCTTCACCACCACTGAGCGTGGGGCTGGGCTGGCCGAGCTGGAGATAACCGACTCCCGTATCTGCAAGCAATTGCAAGGGCCGAGCGATGCGCTGCTGGCTGCTGAAAAACTCCGCGGCCTCGGTGATGCTCATACGCAGGACGTCGCCGATGCTTTTGCCATTGAAGTCGATTTCCAGCGTGGCGGCATTGTAACGCAGACCATGACAGACCTCGCAGGGCACGCGAGTGGTGGGCAGGAAATTCATCTCCACTTTGATCTCACCATTGCCCTGACAGGCCTCACAACGGCCACTGTCGTTGTTGAAGGAAAAACGACCAGCATCGTAACCACGGGCGCGGGCTGCTGGCACTTGGGCATAGAGCTTGCGGATGTCGTCCAGGATGCCGACATAGGTGGCTGGGCAGGAGCGGGAGGTTTTACCAATCGGGGATTGATCCACCTCATGCATGGCGGCGATCTGATCAAAACCCTGCGCGCTCTTCCATGGCTGTGGACCCTTGATTTTTTCTTTGCTCAAAGCCTGCTTAGCCGCTGGGGCCAAAACGCTATGCATGAAGGTGCTTTTGCCACTGCCGCTGACACCGGTGATCACGGTCAACCGACCCACGGGGATAGAGACGGTGATGTTGCGTAAATTGTTGGCATGAGCACCATCAATGGTTAGCCAACCCTCTTTTTTCTTGGCTGATGGTAGCGGACGACGCGCACCTTTCAGCGGATGCTTCATGGGCTGACGTAGTTCCCGACCGGTGACACTGTTCTTGTCTTTGAGGATATGCCCCAAATCTCCTTGGCTGATGATCTCGCCACCAAAGCGTCCTGCTCCAGGCCCGAGGTCAATGATGGTATCTGCCCGGCGCATGGTGTCATCATCATGCTCCACGACGAGCAGCGAGTTTCCCTTGTCACGCAGGGCCATGAGGGTGTTGAGCAGGCGCTCGTTATCCCGCGGATGCAGGCCAATGGTGGGCTCGTCCAGCACGTAGAGCACGCCGCGCAGGTTGGAGCCTAGCTGCGCTGCCAATCGAATACGCTGAGCCTCGCCACCGCTGAGAGTATCGGCGCTGCGATCTAGCTGGAGGTAGCCTAGCCCGACTTCCTTCATGAAGTGCAGGCGCTGTTTGATCTCAGTCAGGATGTCACGTGAGATCTCGCCTGAGATACCGGAAAAGGATAGCTTTGATATGGCCGCAGAGGCAGCTTCAGCAGAAAGATGATTGATGTCCTGAATGCGTAATACGGGCACAGAGCTGCCTTTTTTGGCAGGCTGCTCGGCTTCACCGGTCAACTTGACATAGCGGGCGGTTTTGTTCAGACGACTGCCCTGACATGAAGGGCAGATAACCCGCTCATGGCTTCCCTCATCGTCATCACAGCGGGTGAGGCGGCGCTCTTCTTCCATCTCGGCTTCTAGCTGAGAGATGTCTTCCCTGCGTGGAGTCGCACCATGATCGGCGACTTTGAAGCCGAAGCCACGACAGTCTTTACACCAGCCATGCGGGCTATTGAAGGAGAACAAACGCGGGTCCAGTTCCTCGAACGACATCGAACAGCTAGGGCAACTCATTTCGGTGCTGAGCACTTCAATCGACTTATCAGCTAAGCGCAGCTTGATGGTGCCACGGCCCATTTTGATGGCCTTATCAATGAGCGGACGTAGCTCGATGGCTGAGACACCTTTTTCCACACAGCTAACGACAGCATCAATGGTGTGCTCTTTAAAGCGCGCCAAGGGTTTGAAGTTCAAAGTGTCTTTGAAGTCGCCATCGACGAGCAGCGTCTCGATGCCATGTTTGCGGGCATTTTCGGCGACCTCGGTATGGAAGCCTTTGCGGGCTTTGATCAAAGGTGCCAGCAGGTGGACTGGCCCGCGCTTCACATGGGCTGTGATGGTCTGCGTGATGGCACTAGCGCTCTGTTTCACCACGGGCACATCACATTTAGGACAATACTGGGTGCCTAGCTTGGCGAAGAGCAGCCTCAGGAAATGCCAAACTTCCGTCACAGTGGCGACGGTCGATTTACCACCGCCACGGGAGATGCGCTGCTCGATGGCAACAGTCGGTGGCACACCGGTGATGAAGTCCACCTCGGGCTTTTCCATCTGCTCGACAAAGGTGCGCGCATAGACTGACATGCTGTCCAGAAAGCGGCGCTGGCCTTCAGCAAAGACGAGATCAAAGGCGAGCGTCGATTTGCCTGAACCACTCAGACCTGTCACGACGACAAACTGATCTCGTGGGATCTCCACGCTGATGTTTTTGAGGTTATGCTCCCGGGCACCGCGAATGCTGATGGAGTTGGTTAAACGCGTCTCTGGCTTATTCTTGAGACGATTCAAAGGCTGCACCAGACGTGACTCAGCCAAACGATTGGGACTGGCAAATTTGTCCGCCAGGTAGCGCCCCGTCCAGGATTCGGCACAATCCGCCACAGTCTCTGGAGTGCCTGCCACGACGAGCCTGCCTCCATCCACACCGCCGTCAGGCCCGAGGTCGATGACCCAATCAGCACATTGAATGACGTCGATGTTATGCTCAATGACGATCAGGCTGTTTCCCTCATTGACGAGTCGCTGGAGCAGCTTCACGAGCAGGGCGATGTCATCAAAATGCAGCCCTGTCGTGGGCTCATCCAGCAGGAGCAAGGCGGTGTTTGTCGAAGCGTCTTTGGTGTTCGAGCTTTCAATCAAATGCCCGACCAACTTTAAGCGCTGAGCTTCACCACCGGAGAGCGTATTCAGCGGCTGACCTAGCTTGAGGTAGCCCAAACCTGCTTCCACAAGAATGGCCAAGTTATCGGCAATGCCCTGGGCTTTACGCGCGGAAGAAGCGTCAGCGCGTTTGTTGCCACTGGAAGCAGAAGTGTCTGCTTCACGGAACCAATGCATGGCTTCTTCAATGGTCAGACAGAGCACGTCATGGATGCTTTTGCCTTTAAACCGAATGTCTAGCGTTTCTCGATTGTAACGCCTGCCCGTGCAGACATCACACACCACGTAAATATCCGGTAAAAAATGCATTTCAACTTTAATCACTCCATCCCCTTGGCAGGCTTCGCAGCGCCCTCCTCGGACATTAAAACTAAATCGCCCTGGCGTATAACCGCGTGCTCGCGCCTCGGGCGTGTTGGAAAATAATTCGCGAATGGGTGTAAATAATCCAGTGTACGTTGCAGGATTGGAACGCGGTGTTCGACCAA
>JAPLUM010000457.1 GCA_026397605.1 Verrucomicrobiota bacterium
AACGCCTTCCTTTCCAAATGGGCCGGCGGACTCGGCGGCTCCTGGACCGCCGTGCGCGGCACCGGCGGCCACATCAAAGGCACCAATGGTGAAAGCCAAGGCGTCATCCCCTTCCTCAAGCTGCACAACGACCAGCTCATCGCCGTCAATCAGGGTGGCAAGCGCCGCGGCTCAGGCTGCGCCTACCTCGAAGTCTGGCATAACGACATCGAAGACTTCCTGCAGCTCCGTGTGAACACCGGCGACGACCGCCGCCGCACGCACGACCTGAATACCGCCAACTGGATTCCTGACCTCTTCATGAAGCGCATGGAGGCCCGTGAAAACTGGACCCTCTTCCGCGCCAACGAAGTCGCCGATCTGCATGAACTCTACGGCAGCGCCTTTGAAAAACGCTACGTCGAGTACGAAGCCAAAGCCAAAGCTGGCGAGATCTTCGGCAACGTCGTCGAAGCCCTCGACCTCTGGAAAAAGATGCTCAAGTCCATCTTCGAGACCGGTCACCCCTGGATCACCTTCAAGGACCCCTGCAACGTCCGCAGCCCCCAGGATCATGTCGGCGTCATCCACAGCAGCAATCTCTGCACCGAGATCACCCTGAACACCAGCGCCGACGAAACCGCCGTCTGTAACCTCGGCTCCGTCCTCATCGACAATCACCTCGACGACGCAGGTGCCATCGACCACGCCAAGCTCCGTGAGACCATTCGCACCGCCGTGCGCATGTTGGATAACGTCATCGACATCAACTTCTACCCGACTGATGTCGCCCGCACCTCCAATACCCGTCACCGCCCCATCGGCCTCGGCGTCATGGGTCTGCAATACGCTCTCTATCGGAAAGGCATCCCTTTCGCCTCCAAAGAAGCCGTCGAATTCAACGACGAATTCATGGAAGCCGTCGCCTATTACGCCTATGAGGCTAGCAGCGACGTCGCCGCCGAAAAAGGTACCTACTCCACTTATAAAGGCAGCAAGTGGGATCGCGGACTCCTTCCCCAGGACACCGTGGACCTGCTTGCCAAAGAACGCGGCATGGAGATCGACGTCCCACGCGGCGGCAAAATGGACTGGTCCGCCCTGCGGGCCAAGATCGCCAAGCATGGCATGAGAAACAGCAACGTGCTCGCCATCGCCCCCACCGCCACCATCAGCAACATCATGGGCAGCAGCCCCTGCATCGAGCCCCTCATGAGCAACATGCTCGTGAAGTCCAACCTCTCCGGCGACTTCATGCTCCTGAATCCTTACCTCATCCGCGACCTCAAAAAGCGTGGCCTCTGGACCAACGACATCCAGGAAAAACTCAAATACATGGACGGTGAAATCGAAGGCATCGAAGAAATCCCCGTGGACTTGAAGCGCCGCTACGCCACCGCCTACAGCATCGACTGGAGCTGGCTCATCGATGCCGCCGCCCGTCGTCAGAAGTGGATCGACCAATCCCAATCCGTTAATCTCTTCTGTGGAGACGCCGACATGCGCGTCCTCTCCCACATGTATCGCGGAGCCTGGAAAAAAGGCCTCAAGACCACCTATTACCTCCGCACCCGCAGCGCCAGCAACATCGAAAAATCCACCAGCCAGGTGGACAAAGAAATGCGCGGCATCGTCGGCCAACCCACCAAAACCGCCTACACCGAAGAGCAGATCCAAGCCTGCTCCATTGAGGCCATGCGGAATGGTGGGACGTGTGAGGCTTGTCAGTAACGTAAAACGAGTTTCCCAACTCGTTCATCCAAAAATGGCGGGCCGAAAGGCCCGCCTAATTTGTGAAAGCCGCATCCTTTAAACCGCTTAAACCCGCCTTGATGTGAATGCCTTCATCGCACCCGACATCCTGACACCGAATGGTATCGATCGTCTGCCGATTCGTTTTGGCGTAGCGAGTGATATTGGAGACTTACGTTTATGGCGGGCAGGCCGTGGTCATCCACTTCTACTAGCTGCTCGAGACTCCATCGAATACGCTAAACTAGCAAGCAAACGTTGGCGCTACTACGCGCAAAGAGGCGAGAGTGCAAAATCCCTGAGTGACATCGAATCTATGACACATGGTGATAATCAAAACGAGATCGGCTTTCTACTCGTCGCAGAGTCTGTATGGAAGAATACCCCGCCCACACTAGCAATAGCATGGTGCAGACGCACTTGGTGCCATCATCTCGTACTCGATTTTCTAGCCTGCCATCCCTTTGCCTTTGATCCTCGCTCCGGTTTCTCAGGCATCGGCTCTGCGATGCTTGTCGCCCTAGGTCTCGTTACCGAGAGACTCGACATCGACCTCATCTGGGGAGAAGCAACAGCCGCCTCCGCCGGTTTTTACAGCAAACGCGTCCTGCGTGGACAGCCAGTGAAAGACCACTTCTTTATTCAGGGTAAAAACCTTGCGACACTGAAACAAGATGGTAAAATTTTCGCTGTTTAGGAGATCATTCTTATGACCAAGAAAGACATTGCCAATTTGCCAGCCATCGCCCCCTCCCAGTTCATGCTAGAAATGTGGGCAGCCGAGGCTGAGCACCCCGTCTTCGCCGGCAGCCTACTCAATCTCCGATTCATGGCCGCAGGTGCTGCTAAGCCCAAGAAGCGTCCGTCGGCCAAAGCCCAGAAGAGTGCACGCTAGACGATTCGCTGATCATCTCTCACGGTATCGGACTAAACTACATCTGACTGTTTTTACCGCCGTGAACTTCCATCACAGTATAATCCAGCTAAATATTCCATCTCATACAGTGCCCAAATGTGGATCGATGAAGAACTGACACCGCAGATTGCCTCACGCTTGATCGAACTTGGAGCCAGAGGAGATGAACTAGCGAAGAGCGACGACTCTGGATCAGCCGCTATTGCAGTGTTCCGAGAGGCCTTAGACATCGTCCCAGAACCTAAAGAACAGTATCTCGTGACTACTTGGCTTTTGGCAGCGATTGGAGATACCGCATTTCTTGACGGCGATTTGGAGATTGCCGCTAAGGCATTCCAAGACATAGGCCGCTGCGATGGATGGCTCGACAACGCCTTTATTTGGCTTCGGCGAGGACAGGTTGCCTATGAAAATGGTGACCTGAAGCTAGCGTCTCAAGGCCTAGCGAGCGCCTTCATGCTTGGAGGCTATGACATTTTCGATTCAGTTGACGACAAGTATCCAGCATTCGTCCTTTCCCAGATGCGTCCACCTGTGCCCGCAGTCCATCATCGTCTTGCCGTTTTTCACATGAACGAAGAAGATTGTTCCGACACTGAAGCCACCGAAGAACCCTCTTTGGATGCGGATGCGCTAAAACGACCCTGGTGGAAGGTATGGTAAAATATGATGCCATTCATTATATGCTTGAGCTTCCAGTTTGCGAACTGCTTTTTTTGCTAAAGTGTATGCCCCTTGATCACGTTCTAAACCGTTCACGTCATATGAAATACCGTATCTTCATTACCTGTCTCTTTTGCCTCCCACTGCTTGCTCAGGATAAAAACATCACTGAGACGGTGCCCGACGAAATTAAATCTGGCAAAGCCACGGGCGCCGCAAAAAGCCTGCAGAAGTCAAAATCGTCTCGATGACCGTCATAGAAGGCGTGGCGAAGGTGAATGTGAGCGTGGGTGATTCAGAAAGCCGCCGAGTTATTTCGCTCCCCTTTGAAAAAGACACGGAGGGCAATCAGCTCATCTCCGCAACGGTTGACTCCGAAAAAGGCGCAAACACGGTCATCGCGATGATTCAGGGCGAAAGACACACATTGAAGCAGGACGTGACGCAGTTCGTGACGGAGATTGTAGATCAACGCCCCTCCGGACCCAGCACTGAAGACGTCAAAAGACACGAATCATTAAGTGAGGCAGCAAAACTAAAATTTAAAGATGAGATGCGTGCGCTGTTCGCCGACGAAAAATTCCGCAACTCCCCCAGTGAAGAACGCAAAAAAGTCATCCACAGTGTCTTCGAACAGATTGAAAAGGAAGACAAGCCCCGCTCATTAAAAACGAAACGCTAAGCCTTCCACGTCACATGAAAAAACCGATCTTCATTTCCTGTCTAATTTGCCTCCCCTTGGCCGCTCAGGATAAAATAATCACTGAT
>JAPLUM010000873.1 GCA_026397605.1 Verrucomicrobiota bacterium
GCGCTACCTGCTTTATACCCAGACACCCAGCGGTCTGCGCTCTGGCCGCGTCCATCATGCCCCGTATCCGCTGGCAGAGGTGGAGCTGGAGGAGTGGGATGCTGATCTCTTCCGACTGAATGGATACACAGTGCCCACACGGCCACCCGATCACATCATCGGCTCGCTGGGGGTGAATGTGCAAGTGTATCCTCTCACCAGATAGCTCTTGCCATCGGCTCGGGGTTTCGTTTGATCATAGCAACAGCCCCTGCCCGCCAACATGCCCATTTACGAGTTCTACTGCCAGGAAAATAACACGCTCTATCAATTCCTGGCCCGCAGTTTGGCTAATCGGGATAGCGTGCCGGTTTGCCCTGACAATGCAGCTTTTAAACTGGAAAAGCGAGTCTCTCAGTTCGCCGTGATCGGGCGGGCTAAAGAAGAGATCGCCAATGATCCTTTTGCCGGGATCGATGATGCCCAGATGGAAAGCCTCATGGCGGATATGGAAGGCGACATGAGCGCGATGGACAGCGACAACCCCGATCCACGGCAGCTCGGTCATTTCATGCGTAAAATGACCGATCTCATGGGAGATAAAACGCCACCCGAGCTGCGTGAAATGGTGCGCCGACTGGAGTCTGGCGAAGATCCCGAGAAGCTGGAGTCCGAGTTTGGCGGCATGGAAGAGGGCGGGGACGCCGAGGCTCTTTTTTCTCAAGTCAAAAAAATCATGCGCGTGGGCCGGCCGCCGGTGCGCGATCCGAAGCTTTACGAAATGCGCGACTGGTTAGGCCAGTGAAAGCGGATTTTCGACCGCTAATAACCAGCAATGAACGCTAATAGAAAGGCCTCAAACCCTGCCATTTCTCTGTTCTGGCATTAGCGTTCATAAGCGTTTATTAGCGGTTTAAAACTCTCCGCAAATCACATTCCGCAGTGGCAGATGACACGGGCCTAAGGCATATAAAGACATCATGACTCCAGAACGTCCCCGCAAACCGACCGGCTCACGCACGCCACCACGCTTCTCTCAGCAGCGTCCGGCAGCTCCAAAACATGGACGGCCAGCACAGCCAACAGCTCAGGATCGCAGTCAAGGTGGCACCTCCTGGGAGAAGTCCGCTGATTGGTATGATCGTATTTTAGGCGAGCGCGGCTCAGAACTGTATCAGGCCGTCGTCATCCCCAATGCCCTAGACATGCTGGACCCACAAAAGGGTGAGCGCATTTTAGATCTCGGCTGCGGACAGGGCGTCTTCTCACGTGCTTTAGCCGAAACAGGTGCACAAGTCACAGGCGTGGATGCCGCGCCGACTTTGATCGAAAAAGCCCGCACTTACAGGAGTCGCACTCCCATTCGTTACTTTGATCGGGATGCCGCCAATCTAGCCGGAATCGGCGAATTTGATGCTGCCTCAGCCATCCTCTGCCTGCAAAACATGGAGCATCTGGAAAAGGTCTGCGCTTCCGTGGCTAGCGTTTTGAAGCCTGGCGCACGCATGCTCTGGGTGCTCAATCACCCGGCCTTCCGCATTCCAAAACAGACGAGTTGGGAGTTTGCCAAAGATCACAGTGCTCAATATCGCCGAGTGGATGCTTACAGCAGTACGCTCAGCATTCCCATCCTGATGCACCCTGGAAAGGCCAATAGTGAGAGCACCACCTCCTTTCATCGCAGCCTAGAATCGCTCAGCCGCGCAGGTTTTGCCGCAGGCATGGCGATGACTGGTCTCAGCGAGTGGCATTCTCACAAAGAAAGCCAGCCAGGAGCGCGTGCCCGTGCCGAAAATCATGCCCGAAAAGAGTTTCCGCTCTTTTTAGCCCTGCTGTGGAGAAAAATTTAGCGCCCGTTTTCCTAGGCGCGGGCCAAGATTGAAAAAACTTGAGCAGACTTGGCACGGGGGGTGCTGAGTGAGTCTTTGCGGAGCCAATCCACTTCGTAACACACTATGCTCAAAATCAACCACTCCAGTCACTGGCGCAGCTTACTCTCCGCTGCGGTCGTCGCCACCACTGCCATCGCAATCAGCACCAGTTCATCCTGGGCTCAAGATGCGGCGGCACCTGCTCCTGTTGCTCCGGCTCCGGCCGCTGCTGCAGCTCCAGCACCCGCCCCTGAACCTGCCGCAGCAGCCCCTGCTGCTGAAGCTGCTCCTGCCGCCCCAACAACTGAGGCATTGGAAAAGCGAATCGCAGACGTCGAGCAATACTTCAATAACATGGCCCCTGCCGCTGATGGCAAGCTCGCCAACATCTCTGGCCCAGGCCACAACGGTTTCTTGATGATCTGCGCGGCTCTCGTGCTCTTCATGACCCTCCCAGGTCTGGCTCTATTCTATGGCGGCCTCGTCCGCTCAAAGAATGTTCTTAGCGTCCTGGCTCAATGTCTTGGCATTGCTGGTCTCGTGACGATCCTCTGGTATTTCGTCGGTTATTCCTTCGTCTTCGGTGAGCATCCAGCAGAAGGCGCGCCTTGGTGGTCACCTTACCTTGGTAGCTTCAAATACTTCTTCCTTGAAGGTGTCGGCGCTGCCCCAAACACTAACTACGCCGGCTGGCCTAGCCAATCAGTGTTTTCCATGTATCAGCTCATGTTCGCTATCATCACTCCGGCTTTGATCGTGGGTGCTATCGCTGAGCGCATGAAGTTCTCCGCTGTGATGCTCTTCGTGGCCATCTGGATGTTCGTCGTTTATTTCCCTCTTGCTCACATGGTCTGGGGCTTCGACGGTCTCATGAATGGTGTTTGGAACGCTGCTTCTGCGCTTCCTGCCATCGACTTCGCTGGTGGCACCGTGGTTCACATGTCCTCCGGTTGGTCCGCTCTCGTTCTTTGCATCATGCTTGGCAAACGCCAAGGCTTCGGCAAAGAAAAAATGTCCCCACACAGCATGGTTCTTTGCATGGTCGGCACCGGAATGCTCTGGGTCGGTTGGTATGGCTTCAACGCCGGTTCTGCTCTTGCCGCTGACGGCCTCGCCGCCAATGCTTTCATGACCACCACCCTGGCTGCTGCTACTGCTTGCTTCGTGTGGGCTCTGATTGAGAAGCTTCACAAAGGTAAGCCTTCCATCCTTGGTTTCTGCTCCGGCGCGGTTGCTGGTCTAGTTGTGATCACTCCTGCCGCTGGTTTCGTCGATGCTAAAGCTGCCATGATCATCGGCGTGCTCGCCGCTGTGGTTCCTTACTTCGCAGTCGTCTTTGTGAAGAGCAAGCTCGGCTACGACGATGCTCTTGATACCTTCGGTATCCATGGCGTCGGTGGCACCATGGGTGCTCTCGTCACAGGTATCTTCGCTAACAACGGCATCAACGGTAACCTCACCACCGTGAACGCTTATGTGAACAAAGACATGGCCAAACTGATCGTCGATGCTGGTGGCACCGGCGGTATCCTCATGAATCAGCTCAAGGCTTGCGCCCTGACCATCATCCTCAGCGTGGTCGCTACCGTGATCATCACGATCATCGTCAAGCTTATCGTCGGCCTCCGTCCATCACCAGAAGAAGAGTCCATCGGTCTCGATCTCTCTGACCATGACGAAGCTGGTTACGAGCATTAATTTAAATCAGGTAATCCCTGACTGAATCTGAGGCCGGAGTGCGAAAGTGCTCCGGCCTTTTTCATGCCCAAATGAAAAGGCCAATCACAGGAACCAGCACCGCCATATCAGCCCAAACTCGGTAAGCATCCGCAGACAAACCTGAGCGCTTGTAGTTTAGCATTACTAAAAGGACCAAGCCCAACCCAGTAACCCCAGCCAAAACTCCCAAAGCGCCAGATGCACGGCCGGTGAATACGAGCAACGACACGCCACCTACAGCGCCAAAACCCAGAGCCAACCAGCGGCTTTGAGCTTCACGAGAAGATATGCCGGTCAGATTGCAGATGAAAAGCACACTGAGTAGCATTAGCTCCAGCGAGCCCGACAACGTGTCGCCTCCTTCTTGAATGAAACGATTCCACATCGTGCAACCCAGCGCAAAGAGCAGCCCGCCAGCCACATCTTTGGACAGCGCGGTCGCTAACCGCTGATGCAAACCTTTGAAAACCATCAACCCTAAAATACCCGCCGTTAAAGCAATCATCATTAGCTGAAAGCCAGCTGAAAAAGGCAAAGCATGGACTAAGGACATGGTCCCAAGACAGGTCAAAGGCATCACCACCCAGCGCAGGCGGCCACCCCCAGCTGCAGGAAAAACGATCAGATAAAGCAGCATGAGCAGTCCCAGAGAAACGCATTTCCACATTAGTCCACTAGGCACCACGACTAAAGCCAGCCAACCGGCCCATCCAGAAGCCGCTAAGACCAGAGTCAGCAGCAGCCAGCGCCAGCGATGATGAAACGCGTGCTTCCGATCCAGTCCTGAAATGGATTGCCCGACACCATCCATCACCCGATCCAGCACATAGACGATCCACACACACAGCCCTAATCCCCAAAGAACACCAGGCATGATCGGCAAACGATGTAAATGAGCCAAAGACCAAGCCCAAGCCACGGCAACCAGCGGTGCCTCCAGGCTAAGAAGATGCAGCCAAAGCCAAGATGGAGAAGCCTGAGGAGAGTGGGGAGTATCGGAAGTCACGTGAGAGCCGCCGAGAAAAGGGGATCTCCGTCATAAAAGCAAGCCTGCTGATCAACCATCGGTCACAGGAATATTCGTTTCTGTAACAAGGCCCCGCAGAAAAGAACCCTCCCCAGCCGTTTAATGAGCCATGCTCCGCGTCTTTTTTGTTCTTCTCCTCCTTTCCGTCCCTGCCTCTGCCCAAACCGAGGTTGCAGGCAACGACGCGGTCAAAAAGATCATCGAGACACGCGCCGGCCGTGGTGTCATGCGGGATGACACACCGCCCACGCCCGCAGCGGAGGCCGTGAAGCAATTCAAACTCCGCAGTGATCTGGCCATCGACCTGATGGCCTCCGAACCCGAGGTGGAGCAGCCCCTTTATGCGAGTTGGGATAGCAAAGGCCGCCTGTGGGTCACCATGTATCGCCAATACCAGTTTCCAGCTGGCTTGAAGATCGTCAGCTACGACCAGCATCTCCGGGCCAAGTTCGACAAAGTTCCTCTCCCGCCGCCGCGTGGCGAAAAAGGCGCGGACAAGATCACCGTCTTCGAAGACACTGATGGCGACGGCTTTTTCGACAAGCACGAGGACGTCATCACTGGCCTGAATATCGCCAGCGCCGCGCTTCACGGCATGGGTCGCATCTGGGTGCTGAATCCGCCTTACCTGCTCAGCTATCCCGATGCCGACTTCGATGCCAAACCTGATGGCGATCCCGAAGTTGAACTCAGCGGCTTCGGTTTGGAGGACACCCACAGCGTCGCCACCAGCCTGCAATGGGGCATGGACGGCTGGCTTTACGGTGCCAACGGCAGCACCACCACAGGCAACGTCAGCAGCGCCAACTCCAAGAATGTGAAATGGGAAGGCCAATGCATCTGGCGCTACCATCCGAAGAAAAAGACCTTCGAAATTTATGCCGAAGGCGGTGGCAACACCTTCAGTCTCGACATCGACAGCAAAGGCCGCCTCTTTTCCGGAACGAATGGAGCCACACGCGGCATGCACTACGAGCAAGGCAGCTACGGCATCAAAGGCTGGGGCAAGCACGGCCCGCTCACCAATCCCTATGCCTTCGGCTGGTTCGAGCACATGCGGCATGAGGGAGATAACAAACGCTTCCCCCAAGCCTTCACCATCTATGAAGGCGGCCTGCTCGGCAGTGCCTACGAAGGCAAAATCATCGCCCCGAATGCACTGCACAACCTCGTCTATGTCAGCGAGCGCCACTCCGACGGCTCCACCTTCCGCACCAAGGATGAAGAGCAGCTCATCACCACCACCGACCGCTGGTTCCGCCCCGTCTGGGCCGGCGTCGGCCCCGATGGCGGCTTCTACATGGCCGACTGGTATGACACGCGCCTCAGCCACGTCAGCCCCGTCGATGACTGGCACAAAACCAGCGGCCGCATCTATCGTGTACGTCCTGCGAGCGGTGCCCCAAAGTTGAAGCCGTTTGATTTGAGCAAAGCAAATGGCGAGGAGTTGCTCGGGTATCTCAGCCATCCGAATGAATGGTTCAGGAAGCAGGCAGTGCTGGAGATTGGGTGGCGTAATCTCCAAGACCTTGTGCCTAAACTCTCCCCGTCACTTGGATCGCTGGAGTCACTCTGGTCCCTCGATACGCTCGGAGCTGTCAAAGAGCTTCCACTCACCTCAAACGATCCTTATATCCGCCGCTGGGCTGTCAAAATGATCGGCGAAGGACATGAAGGGAGCGCCGACACTCTTGTCCGCTTGGCAAGGGCGGAAAAACACCCCGAAGTTTGCGCCCAAATCCTAGCCACTGCCAAGCGCCTGCCGGCTGCAACCGCACTTCCACTTCTCTGGAGCGGCGAAGCCCCCGATCGTAGGCTGGTTCGCCAGAACCAGGTTTCCCACGACACCGCAAACTCCCAAACACCTTCTTCTGGCGAAGAAGCCTACGACCCCAGCGGACACCTCCCATTACTCGCTTGGTGGGCCCTCGAATCGAAAGCCGAAAAAGAACGCGAAGCCGTCTTCGCATTCCTCAAATCCGACTCTGCCTTCCTCCAAACCAAGCTCTTCCGCGACCACCTCGCCGAAAAGCTCGCGAAACGCTACGCGCTGGCGGGTGGCGAAGAAAACCTGAACTCCTGCGCCGATCTGCTTGCTCTGACCAACGACGAAGCCCTGCGCGGCAAGTTCATCGCAGGCATCGCCTCGGCGTTTGAAGGCGCGGAGATGCCGAAGCTGCCGGAATCGCTCACCAAGGCCCTCAACGATTATATGGCGAAACAAAGCGGTGGCGACCTCACGCTTGCACTCCGCAGTGGAAACGCCGATGCGCTCAAAAATGCCCTCAAACTGCTCGCGGACACCAAAGCCACCAACACCGCTCGAATCGCCATCGCGAAGACTTTGGCGGAACTCGGCAAGCAAGAGGCCGTGATGCCCATGGTAGCCATTCTGAAGTCCAGCGCGGCTCCTAGTCTCAAGCGCGGTATCCTTCAAGCGGCAGCCAGGTTTGACGACAAACGCATCCCCGAAGCTCTCCTGCTCGGTTGGGAAGCCCAAGTCGCTGGCGACAAAGCCCTGCGCGAGGACGCCCTGCGAGTCATGGCAGGCCGCAAAGAGTGGGCTCAGGTGCTCGTGAACTTCGTCAACGAATGGAAAGTGCCCGCCAAGCACTTCACCATCGATATCGTCCGCCAACTCAGCCTTCACAAAGATCCCGACATCGACACTGCCATCGAAAAACACTGGCGAGGCCTGCTGGTCACGGGACCCACGCCCGAGAAGAAAAAGGAAGCCGAGCGCATCAAAGCCGTCCTCAAAACCGGCCTCGGCGATGCTGATAAAGGCAAACTGCAATTCACCGCCCGCTGCGCCATCTGCCACAGCCTCTTTGGCGAAGGCGGCAAGATCGGCCCCGAGCTCACCGGCTACGACCGCAGCAACGCCGACTTCTGGCTCGACAACCTATTCACCCCCAGCCTCGAAATCCGCGAAGGCTTCGGTGCCTACATCGTGAAAACCAAAAGCGGCCAGATCCTCAGTGGCCTCATGGATGCTCAAGACACCAACGGCATCGTCATCAAAGACATGGCAGGCAACAAAACTGCTATCAAACAAGCTGACATCGACCAACTCGAAGCCTCCCCCATCTCCCTCATGCCCGAAGGCCTCACCACCGGCATGAGCGACGCGGACTTGAAGGATTTCTTTGCTTATCTAACCCGATAAGCCTCCACCTCTGTCGTGAAGCCGAAGGTATTCGGAAAACCACCTGCCTGCTGCGTGTGGTGGTCGAGGTAGGTGAGGCGGAGGTATTGGGCTTCGGTGTCGGGGAAGCTGATGGCGGCGCGGGCGGATTTGGCGAGGGGGAATTCGTGTTTGCCGACTTCGCGGAAGGTTTTGCCATCGGTGCTGACGGAGATGGCGACGGTTTTGGTGGAGCCGATCTCGGGGGCACCGACGAGGATGAGATTCAGCGTGCGCGGCTGCTTGAGGTTGATGGTGACGTGCTTGGGGAACTGGTCGCTGTTGCCGGTGGCGTAGCTGTTCGGGTTGAAGCTGGCCCAGGAGCCGTCGGTGAGGCCGGTGTCCCAACCGTAGGTGTTTTTGTCGCTGCTGGTCCAGGTGCAACCTTTAGCAAAATTGTCGCCGAGGTCGGGATCGACGGGCCAGTGGGTGTGGAAGGCGGTGGCGGGCAGGCCGTCTTTGTCCATGAGATTGGCGATGGCGAGCTTGCTCCAAGCGAAACGAGCGCGGCGCGGCTGCGGGACCTTCGCGGATGTGAGCACGACGCTGTCGCCATCGATCTTAGCCTCAGCGGGCTGGAAAAGGCCATCGCGGCCAGCGATCTCGAAATGCGTGAGCGGTTTGCCATCGCGCGAGGCGAGGCCGCTGTCAGCGTGGGCGAACTTCACGCGGATGGCGGTATCTTCGAGACTGTGGCTGGCATAAAGCGGGCCATTCGGGTCGATCTCACTGCGCCCATAGGTTTTGCTCAAAGCCCAGAGGGAAAGGCGACGGGCGACTTCATTTTTCTTGGCGGGATGGATGTCCGGCACCTCGCCAATGTCGGTAATGACAGCCATGCCGGTGTGTGGGATATCGAGGCATTTTCTCTGTGCCTGCCAGAACTGCGGCAGGATGTCGGCTTCCTCTGTGCCATATTGAAACGGGGCGATCTGCACAAAGTAAAAGGGTAACTCAGGCTGCTGGAACACACTGCGCCACGAAGCCAGCAGAGCCTTTTTCTTCTCCGTATAAACAAAGCCTTCGTTGTGGTTCGACTCGCCCTGATACCAGATGGCACCGCGAATGGAGAAGGGAACCAGTGGATGGATCATGGCATTGTAGAGCGCGGTAGGCGTGCCTGCACCGGCAGTGAGCGTGGAAGGCTGGTTAGGGGTGACGGGAACGGGTTGTTTTTTCTCTAGTGCGGTCTGCACGGCCTGCTGCCACTGCGTGACGGCGGCGAGGTGTTTTTCATGCGCGATCCGGTAGGCGTCACTACCAGGAAGCTTCGAGCGCACATCGGCGACGAAGTCCTTCAGCTCCGGCACGGCATCAAAGCCCTCGAGACTAGTCCACGGCTCTATCCGCGTGCCGCCCCAGGCGCTTAAAATGATGCCGACGGGTACTTTAAGTTCCTCATGCAGCTTCAGGCCGAAGTAATAACCCACTGCGGAAAACGTGGCCGCGCTCTCGGGTGAGCTGCGTGCCCATGCTGCGGGAACGTCGTCCTGCGGGGGGAGGGCGGTGGTCTTTGGCACCTCAATCAGGCGCAAATTCGGATGAGTCGTGTTCGAAATGTCAGCCTTTGAGTCGGGCTTCATCTGCATTTCCCATTCCATGTTCGATTGACCGGAGGCGAGCCACACTTCGCCGATCAAGACGTCCTGCACGCTCACGTTGCCTGCTTTGAGCGCCTGCGGCTCCGCATTCGCAGGCATGGGATCAAGCTTCACCATCCACTTGCCGTTTACATCGGCTTTGGCGGACTTTTTCTGCCCTGCGAACTCGACGCTGACCTCCTCACCCGGCGTGGCCTTGCCCCAAACCGGCACCGCTTTGTCCCGCTGGAGCACCATGTGATCAGTGAAGATGGAAGGGAGATTTACCGCAGCATGTGCGGCAGGAGCGAGCAGGAGGAAATAGAGAAGCGGATTCATGGGCAGTAGGTTCAAGTATAATCAGGGCTTGGATCAAATCTTTCGCTCGTATCCATCTGAATACTTCGGAGGGACCGTGTTTGCAGATGATCGGCGTAGCAGGGCTCGGCTTGAAAGCAGAAAAGTATGCTGCGGCGGCGAGCACCAGTCGGGTTTAGGCTGCCTGCGTGCACTAGATCGGCATCAAAAACTAAAATATCGCCAGCGCTGCCGGAGAGCTTCCCTGCCACGCGGCACGGGCCACTGATCTGAAGGTTTCACCCCAGCATCAAATGCAGCACGCAGGTCGTCGAGCCAATCCTCGGGGATCGCCGCACGAAGCAGGACGTAGCCAGCTTGATGGAGGGGTGTCGAATGCTGCATCGGGGATTTTAATTTCGAGCACTCTTTCGATTAACTCAGGCATAAAGGATGCGGAATGGTCTAAGCCAACTGACAATAACTCCTGTGTATATGGCGATTAGGGCACCCATAAAAGCCGCTGGCAGGTGGATGCCTGCAAAACAATCAACACCGAAATAGAGCGCTCCAAGTCCAGCAACTGCTCCTGCGATGTTGTAAATGTACTTACCAAAATGATGATCATTGGTGAAGGCCGCTGCATTGGCGACTGAGGCAAAAAGAAAGGCCAAGGCGGCAAAGGCATAGTCCTTCACATCATACGCATAACCAAGAATCAGCGCGCTCAGGGAAAATAAAATCAGCCAGCCGACAATGACACCTTCCCAGAACTCTCGTGGCTTGAGAGCCTGCCGAGCAAAGCGATCCATGGCGACAAAGAAGGTGCTCAGACCGCGCGCCAGGTGAGACCACAGCGCAAAGACCAGCCAGAGTCCGATGACGACGTAAGCCCAAAAGGGAGCCACTGTTTTTAAGTAGCCGCTCAGTAATTTGTAGCCGATGAACCCGCCGATCATGATGGCGTTTTGCTTGCCCTCAGTGAACTGATTCATCCAGTGGCAATAGCGCAGGAAAGCATTGTAGAACCAGGAACGCGCACGATAGGCCTCGATCAACCCACTGCGGGCACCTTCGTTCATGGGATTCAACCTGAGCGCTTCCATGAAGTGTTCGTTGGCTTTTTTGTGATCTCCCTTCATCACCGCCTGCCAGCCTGCGCTGGTGTGGGCGGCGTCGTCCTCAGGATCACGTTGAAGTTGGTAATCAATGAGATGCTGATTATCTTCGTCCTTCTTTTGTAGCAGTAAGGCAGCCGACAAAACCTCTGTGGCCATGGTATTCTCTGTGTCCAACGCCAGGGCCTTGCGGGCTGATTCTTCAGCCTGCGGGTAGTTCCGTAACCGCAGCTGCAAGCGAGCAGCCACAGCATGGGCGAGGTCACTGTCAGGATCAAAGATGATGGCGTGAATGGCCTCTTCCAGGGCAGCCTTGATCTGCGCTGTTTGTCCGTCCTTTGCATTCGCATTCAGAGCCAAGGCTAACACACTACGGGCAAAGCTATTCTCAGGCTCTAGGGCAACACCACGGCGTGCGGCATCCACCGCTTTTTCGGTCGTTTCGTCAGCCTCCATCCAGCAGAGAGACAGCATGAGATAGCTCTCGATATGCTGGGCATCTAACGACAACGCCTGCTGATAACAGGCGATGGCATCCGGTAGCCGATGCTGACTTTGTAAAAGACGACCACGCTGAAAAGCCGCCTCAGGTGATGGGTTGAAATCGTCTGACATACGGGTTGGCGGAAAGGATCAGCGTTTGATGAGGCCGAGGTACTTTAACACATCATCATAGAAGCCGCCTTGATTGGAGTACATGGCGTAGTTCTTGGCGCTTTCGAACCAGGCCTTCGTGGTGGGCTTATGAGTGGCAGCGGCTTTGATTAGATCCTTTGTCGTGAGTGGGATGACTTTGCCCGTGCGCATGGCTTGGTTTAAAACCTCCTCCGTTGCCAGATCAAAGACGGCCTTCAAATCTGCTCCTGAAAAGTTCTCGCACTTCTTGGCCAAGGCGCGTGGGTCTAGTTCGGTGATGGGTTTATTTTTTGCAATGACGTCAATGATGGAAGCACGCCCAGGCTCGTCAGGCGGCGGCACAAAGAGCGTGCGGTCAAAACGGCCCGGACGCCGAAAGGCTGGGTCAATGTGCCAGGGTGCATTCGTGGCACCGATGATCAATACGCCTTCGTTATCACACTCGGCACCGTCCATTTCTGAGAGGAAGGCATTGATCAAATTCCGCCCAGCGCTCTGTCGCAGATCACGGCGGTCCGCAGCCAGTGCGTCCACCTCATCAAAGAACAAGATGCTGGGCGCATTTTGCCGAGCTAGCTCAAAGACCTCATGCATATTTTTCTCTGAGTTCCCGATCCACATGTCCAGAATCTGATGCAGACCTAGGGCGATGAAGTTTGCTTTGATCTCACCTGCTGTGGCTTTGCTGATGAGCGTCTTCCCGCAGCCTGGAGGGCCGTAGAGCAACACGCCACCGCCGACTTTTTTATCATAGGCTTTAAACAACTCTGCATGCTGTAGCGGGTAGATGATCTTCATGCGGATCTGCTCTTTCACCGCCTCCATACCACCGACGCTGTCAAAGTTCAGCTTTGGCTTTTCAAAGTCAGCCAGCCCCAGATCAAAGGCGGCACCACCCCGAGGATGGTTGTCATCGTCAGAATCGGTGACGGTAGATTCCTGGTAACTACCGCTGGAGGTGATCGCCGCACGCTTTTTATCAGCCCCTGAATCACCCGCAGCTTTCACGCCGTGCAGGTCTTTTTCGATCCCAGGATCAGCCAAAGAGCGGTTCAGCGTGAGGCCCTGATCGTAGAGCGCCTTCGCCTTGGGTAAATCACCCTCCGTGATGTGAATACGAGCCAATAATAAACAGGCCGCACCACAGTCCGGTGTATCAGACAGGATCTGCTCTGCACGCACGGCCGCCTCAGAAGTCTTCCCAGACAGTAGCGCTGCCCGCGCGACGCCCAGCCGTGCTTCAGTATGCATGGGGTCCACATTCAAGACACGCTGATAGCTTTTTGTCGCATCTTCGATAAGGCCCTCCTCCAGGCATCCCTCAGCATACAGCATGAGTAGTGGCGCATTGTCAGGAGAGTGCTGGAGGGCCAGCCGGAGTGCATCTAGATTTTGAGCCATGGTCTGCAATCCAGCGTCGAGTCAGGTGCGTGGCAAGCCCGAACTTCCGATTACAAAAAAGAGCCCCGCATGAAGGGCCTTGGCTGCCAATCATTTCTCAGACCATGCCTTGACCTTTCGTGGAAGTGACCGACTCTAGATTTGTTAAACTGATTGGGGGCGTCCTGGTTTCGACGGGTAGTCTGCGGTCGGGGTGGCATGCCGAGGATGATTCGTTGGCCTCGTTAAAAATCGGATCAAACAAACAACAGCAAACTCTTCTGAGCTAGCTCTCGCGGCCTAAGCCCCGCGACGTCTTCAAAGCAATGTCTGGTAGCTTTGACGACGCAACTACCAGGCTGGCTGGCTGATCGGGCGACCGGATCGAAAGCGAGATCAAACAGGACGCTGGGGGAAAGGGATTCTGCAGATGGAAGCCCCTCTCCGAGACTAAAACATCTGATAAGCATGTAGAAGCTTCGGCTTATGGCCATTCGGACAGGGGTTCAACTCCCCTCGCCTCCACCACCTTGATTTCCAAGGTGGCGGTCATCTTCTCAAATTGAGGAGGATTGAAATAATCTGTGTTTAAGCGAGCAGCTTTTCCAGCGCCACAGGATCTGTGACTGGCGCTTGGCAGGTGTGGTTTTGACAAACATACGCAGCAGGCTTGCCTGCAACTGGCTGCATGGTCGCTAGAGCTTTGTTGTGAGTGCTCAGCCATGTTTGACCGTCGCCGCTGTCAGCTTGAAGCAGGACGGCGGTGGGGAGTAGGCGGCTGTGGACGACACGGAGCAGGGCCTGGAACTCGGGCAATGAGGCATCTCCTGCGAGCACGATTTGCTGTTTGCCACGGTCTAGGAAGTCCGCTGCCATGACGAGCATGGGCACCGCGCTGGGATTGCTCTCAAGGGTAGTGCCAAAAAGGGTGATGATCTTTTTCGCCTCGGTCGCATAGGTTTGCTTATCCAGCATGGCAGCGAGGCGGGCCAAGTTCAGCGCGGCTAGTGAATTGGGGGAGGGCTCGGCACCGTCGTAGTCTTCTTTAATACGCAACACGGAGTGAGCCATGTCGGTATGCACGCTGTAGTAGCCGCCTTTGTCTTTGTCCAAAAAGAGGCTGTCCATCTCGCTCTGTAGCTGGGTGGCCCATTGGAGCCATTTGACGTTTAGCCCAGCTTGATAGAGGTCGATCAGGCCATGGATGAGGGCGGCGTAGTCGCTAGCAAAAGCCTTCGGGCCGCGTTCGCCTTCGCGCCAGCTGCGGTGAAGATTTTTGCCGGGTTGGGCGCAGACTTGATCATGAATGAACTGAGCTGCCTCAGTGGCGAGTTG
>JAPLUM010000579.1:0-14066 GCA_026397605.1 Verrucomicrobiota bacterium
GGCGAAAAGAAGGCTGAGAAGGTGGTGACGTTTCATGTCTGGATCATTCTTAAACGTGATCTTTGCAGCAAGTCTTCCGCTCAGAAAGAGCAAGTTAGGCGCATCATTTCTCGGTTGTGGGCTTGACGTCGAGGGGCGGATTGTCGCAGGATGGGATTAACCACCAAAAATCGGACAACCACCGATGTTTGTTAGACCCCAACCAAGATATGTCCACAGCCACAGCTCCATCGACGTCTTCTTCGACGACCTTACGTAACGCGGTCATTCGACTGGCCGGTAACTCCCAGGATGGCATTCAGTCCATCGGCGGCATCCTCGCCAGACTGGCTGGGCGAACGCAGCAAGACGTGGTCACTTACATGACGATCCCTTCCACGATCAGTGGTGGCCCGTCCATTTTTCAGCTCCATCTAGGATCGGGTGAAGTGCTTCATGCTGGGGATGACAGTGACGTGTTGGTGGCTTTTTATCAGCATAGTTATGACAGCCACATCAGCGCACTGCGTGAAGGTGGCATCTGCTTTTATGACAGTGGTGAAGTGACCGGACTCAAGAATGAGCGAGGCATTCACCACATCGGCATTCCTTTCACCGCAGCCACCGTCGAGGCCATCGGCGGCAGTGCCCGGGATCGCGGA
Organism: Verrucomicrobiota bacterium; assembly: GCA_026397605.1. Lineage (GTDB taxonomy): Bacteria > Verrucomicrobiota > Verrucomicrobiia > Verrucomicrobiales > Verrucomicrobiaceae > Prosthecobacter. Next base: position 642 of record JAPLUM010000579.1, read on the forward strand.
AAGAACATTTTTGTGTTGGGCCTGCTCTGCGCCGTGTTCCAGTTAGATAAAGAAAAGGTCACAGGCATTCTCAGCCGCCAGTTTGGCAAAAAAGACGAGAGCGTGCTACGCAATGCCTTGCTGGCCTTTGATGCGGGCTTCGCCTACCCCATCGGAGACATCACCACATTCAATTTCGAGGAAGGCGAGCATAAGGATGCTAACCGCATCAGCACGGATGGTAACACAATCATGACTCTGGGCCTCATCGCAGCAGGCGTGCGATATGGCTCGGCCTATCCGATCACTCCATGGTCCAGCATCATGGAGACGCTGCGCAGTGAGCTGCCGAGATATGGCGGGCTCTATGTGCAGGCGGAAGATGAGCTGGCTGCTGTATCGATGACCATTGGCGCCGCCTATGCAGGTCATTTAGCGGTGACAGGCAGTGCAGGCCCAGGCTTGAGTTTAAAAATGGAGGCGCTCAGCTATGCCAGCATGGCCGAGATCCCGCTCATCGTCATCAATGTGCAGCGTGGTGGCCCCTCAACCGGCCTACCCACTAGCGTGGAACAAAGCGATCTCATGCAGGCCATCTATGGCAGCCACGGCGATTGTCCGCGCATTGTGCTGGCTCCAAAAGATGTCGAGGATTGCTTCTACATTGCTTTAGAGGCGGGAAAACTAGCACGCCAATACTCCTGCCCGGTCATCATTCTCAGTGATCAGGCCCTCAGCAGCCGTATCGAGGCCTTCACCGAGCCTGACCTGGATAAACACTGGGTAGAGCCCACCCTGGATCTCTCAGATCGTGGGGCCGACTTCAAACCGTACCCGCTGGATGGCGTGACGCATCATGCACCCCCGGGCACAAAGATGGCCGGTAAATACCCACATGTGACAGGACTGGAGCATGATGAATGGGGGCACCCGAGTGGGAACCCAAAGATGCACCAAAAGATGACGGAGAAACGCCGCAATAAGCTCGTGTCATTGAGCCAGAAGCTGCCGCTGCCAGAGATCTATGGCGATCAGGAAGGCGATCTACTGCTCATCGGATGGGGTAGCACCTTTGGTCCGATCAAAGAAAGCGTGAATCGTCTGCGTGCTGAAGGTCACAAGGTGGGCGCAGCGCACCTGCGTCATTTGCATCCGATGCCTGCGCATCTGGATCGCCTTTGGGCCAAGTTTAAGGACGTGGCCATCGTCGAACTAAACGATAGTGGTATGTATGGTTACGGGCAGCTGGCCACCATTCTGCGTGGTGCCTATGCAGAGCCAAAAATCCAATCCATCTGCAAGACCGATGGCCTGACCTTCCGCATCCGCGAGATCGTCACCGGTGTAGAAAAAATCATGTCCAACCACTGATATCCTTCCCTCCTCAACCTTTTTAAACCCATTCTGCTTATGTCCACGACCACCTTCGATTCTTCAGCCGTCGCTGCACCGACTCCACTCATCACGCCTCCTCCCATGGCCGCTGAGGAAAAGCTCACGAAGAAAGCTCTCACCGCCGATCATCCGACTTGGTGCCCAGGTTGCGGTGACTTTGCCGTGCTGGCTGCCTTTTACAAGGTGCTGGAAAAGCTCCAGTATCCTCATGAAAAGATCGTCTGCGTTGCCGGCATCGGCTGCTCTTCACGCTTCCCGTATTTCATGAATACGCATGGCATCCATTTCATCCACGGCCGCGCCATTCCCCTAGCCACGGGTATCTCTTTGAGCCGACCTGATGTGCATGTCTTTGTCTTTGGTGGTGACGGTGACGGCTTCTCCATCGGTGGCAATCATCTCAACCATGCCGCCCGTAAAAACATCAAGCTCACCTATGTGATCATGGACAACTTTGTTTATGGCCTGACCAAAAAGCAGACCAGCCCGACCAGTCCACAAGGATTCAAGTCCAAGACCGACCCAATCGGCAGTATCGACCGCCCGATCAATCCCATGAAGCAATTACTCGCCAGCGGAGCCACCTTCATCGCCCGAACTCATGCCGCGCAGGTCAAGCACATGGTGGATACCTTTGAGCGCGCTATCAAGCATGACGGTTTCAGCGTGGTCGAGTGCCTGAGCGAGTGCATCATGTTCTATGAAGGCAGCTTTGATGACAGCTGGCCAAAGAAAGGCGGTGCCTTCGAGATCATTGATGAAACTCAGCACGACGTGAAAGACGACGTCGCCGCCTTCAAGCTAGCCGACCTACCAAGCCCTGGGAAATTCGGCGTTTTCTATGACGTGGATCGCCCGACCAAGAACGCCCTAGAACAGAAATGGATCGATGACACCCAAGCCAAACTAGCAGGCACCAGTCAAAAAGATCTGCTGAAGAAACGTCTGGAGATGATGCGGTAAAATCACGGGTCGATTTATCCGCATGTTGAAATTTCAACATGCGGACTTGACTGTAGTCCAACCTGCTGATAAATCAGCAGGCATGTGGGATTCAGAAAAAGCCAATCAGCTCAGTCGGCGGGAACGTCAGGTCGTGGATATCGTCATGAAGCATGGGCGCGTCGAAGACGGCACGCCTGAAGGCTTTGAAGACGCTTGTGCAGAGTCTCTTTGCTGACTCACCAGGGGAAGCCGCCGTAGCTTTGCTGGGGCAAAAGAACGTCAAATTGTCAGATCAAGAAGCTCAGAAACTCATTCAACTCATCGAGGAGGCCCGCCGTTCATGAAATCCTTTTTTGAAACCCTCACCTTAGAACTCAGCCTCCGCCCCGAATTAGGACGCCTGCTTTCCTCAGCGATGCTGAGTGCGGTCATCGTCCTATTTGGCCTACTCGTGAGCTTCCTGCTTTATCGACGCTCTGCGGCAAGCCGTAGCGCGCTCTGGCGCAGGGTGATGCTCGGGCTTTTGTTTTTGGCCTTTTGGCAAATGATTCCTCGCAGTCAGCCACCTGTGACGCTGCACTTTGAGCTGGCTGAGCCCATACAGCCGCCACAGTTAGTGCCAATCAAACCAGCTGCTTTGCCAGCAGCACTTGCGTCAGCCAAAACAGCGACCGCACCCATGGTGATGCCGACTACGAATCGAAGAGCACAATTTTTGAATGCGCTAGATGATTATGCGAGGCCTGTTTGGCTCGGATTTGCGGCCGTTCTATTCTTGATCCGAACAGCTCGCAGTCAGCTGAGTCTGATGGTTTTAAAAAAACGCGCCATGCCAGTGAGCGAGCGGTTGCAGACCTGCTTGCAAGCCGTCGGCAAGGAGATGTCGATCCGCAGTGCCGTGACTTGTGTGAAAGTAACAGATCTATCCTCCCCCCTATTGACGGGCCTGATGAGCGGAAAAATTTGGTTGCCGCTAGAAGCTGAAGAGTGGTCGCAGGACCGCCTGCAAGCCGTCTTTAGGCATGAACTAGCCCATTTGAAACGCCATGACTTAGGCTGGCAACTGATCACTCGGTTGGCTAGTTGTTTGTGGTGGTGGCAGCCCTTGGTTGGGTTTGCAGCTAAGTGGTCACACTCAGAAGCTGAGCAGGCTGCCGACGATGTAGCCGTTTGCCAAAATGGCGATGCTCATGGCTATGCTCGAACCTTGGTGGAAATCGCTGCTGGCTGGAAAGATACTTCACCCGCTGGGCCTAAGGCCGGTGTAGCCATGTTTGGCACTCGTGAAAACCTCCAGCATCGTGTCCGTCAACTGCTACGTGAAAATCGCTGGCGCGGAACCATTGGTGCTGGTGCTCTCGTGGTTCTTTTGGTCTTTGGACTGGTTCTGCTACTGATCGCCAGCACTCGAGTTGAATTTGTTCCAAAACCCAGGACTTATCAGAGCTTGGCCAAACTCGTGGCCGGTGGTCGCATCGTCGCTCAAGACGGAAATGTAGGCTGGCAGGAACAATTGACTGACTTTTACGGCACCATCATTGAGACCTTGGAAAGCGCTGAAATGAAGAAACGCGCCTTAGCCCGAGTCCATGCACTACATCCAGATCTAAAGGACACCAATGTCGAAATCCGTGTCGCACAGAACAAGGGTTCCGCTATCTTCAATGTCTTTGCCGTTGGATCGGATAAGGTCTTCACCAAAATTTTTCTGGATGCAATGTTGGACGAGTTTGTCGCTTTCAGGCAGCAAATCAGAGAGCAAGGACTCGAACGAGCCCTCAATACTTTTACCGAAACGGTGGTGAAAAAGAGCAAAGAACTCCAAGAGCGGACGGAAAGGTTGGAGGCTTTTCGGAAAGCCAATCATGTACCCTTGCTCAAACCGGAAATGGAAGAGGCCACCGCTAAACTATCAGCATCAAAGGCTCGATATGAGAATGCTCAAAGACGTCTCCGAGAGTTAGAGTTTATGATTTCAAATCCTGACGCTGCTTTAGGAAATCTTGAGCGTGGGTTAACGGCTGACGGCACTTTCAAATTGGAATCCTCAAACTTGCTGACCACGAGTGAACAAAGTTATCTCAAAGCCCGAGCAGAAGCTTTCTCACAATCTCAAGAATTAAGCTTTCTTGAGCAAAGCAAGACAGCTCCCAATGATGAGGTGCAGCAAAAGACGGCTAAAGCCAATCATCTCAGGGATTCATGGAAAGGTGTGATCGTGAAGGATAGTGTGACAGATCGTGAGACGATCACTAAGCAGTTAAGATCACTGGAGAGTGATGTCCGCACTTGCGAGGAAGAGGCTGTCGAAATCGGTCAAAAAATCGCTGAGCATGAGCGACTGGAAGAGCAATTCCGAGCTAGCAAGCTGGCTCATGACGAGATGTTTCAGCGCGTTCAAAAGTTCCAAGATTTCCAGAACGTTCAAACCGACTACGTGGCGATTCAAGAGCATGCTTCTCCGGCATATGCAATTATAAGTGAAAAAGTCCAGATTTGGAGATGGTGGGCAGATCAAGGCGCTGGAACCAAATAACCTCTTTTGGAGATCCCCAACGCTGGGAGTCTTACGCTCATCAACGCCACAAAGTGATGGCGCCACCTCCGTCCACCTGCTTACACCGCTCAAAGAGTGGCTCTACAAATTCCCCTTTTTCATCTCCTCCACCGCGAAGTCCGCTGCTCTCGCGGTTAGGGCCATGAAGGTCAATGATGGGTTCACGCAACCGATGGAGGTCATGCAGGCACCATCCGTCATGAAGACGTTCTTCACGGTGTGAATCTGATTCTGCGCATTGAGCACTGAGGTCTTTGGATCACGGCCCATTCGGGCGGTTCCCATCTCGTGAATAGCTTTTCCAAAGGGTGATCCTTTGTCGTGAGTGATGACTTGCGTTACGCCTGATGCTTCGAGCATTTCCTTGGCATCGTTCATCATGTCGATGCGCATCTTCTTTTCGTTCTCACGCATTCCGGCATCAAAGCAAACCACAGGCTGACCCCACTTGTCTTGGGTGTGCTTGTCCAGCCACATCTTGTTATCATGATGCGGTAATGACTCACCAAAACCACCCAGTCCCATGGTCCAGTTGCCGGGGGTGGACAGTTGATTTTTGAGATCTTCACCAAAGGAAAGCTCCGCAATCTCCCGCTGCCAGCCTTCACGACTGGCGCTGCCTTGATAACCAAACCCGCGCAGGTAATCCCGCTTATCGTCGCCAATGTTGCGATACCTCGGCACATAAATCCCGTTGGCGCGGCGACCATAATAGTAGCGATCCAAATCACCTTCCCAGACACCGCTGGCACCGACTTTAAAATGGTGGTCCATCAAGTTGTGCCCCAGCTCACCCGAATCATTACCCAGACCATTGGGATAGCGATCTGACACGGAGTTCATTAGCAAGGCGGTGGAGCTGATGGTGCTAGCGCAGACGAAGATGATTTTTGCGTAAAACTCCCGATCTTGCATCGTCACCGCATCACGCACGCGCACTCCGGTCGCGCGCTGGGTGGCTTCATCATGCACGATCTCTGTCACGATGGAGTCAGGGCGGAGCGTGAGCCGCCCAGTCTTGGCGGCCGCTGGCAACGTCGAGGATTGCGTGCTGAAATAGGCACCAAAAGGGCAACCCATGGAGCAGCGGTTCCGATACATGCAGGGGGAACGTCCGACGCCGAGTTGCGCTTCAGCAGCCTTGGAAAGATTGGCCACGCGTCCAATGGTCATCTTCCTTCCAGGGAAGGCCTTCTCTATCCTTTGCTTCACTTCCTTCTCCACATGAAACATTTCCATGGGCGGCAAAAAATCACCATCTGGCAGTTGAGGCAGCCCCATTTTCTCACCTGAAATGCCGGCAAATCGCTCGGCATAACCATACCAGGAATCGAGATCCTTGTAGCGGATCGGCCAATCGATCGAAATACCATCACGAAGATTGGCCTCAAAATCTAGATCGCTCAGCCGATAAGATTGCCTGCCCCACATGATGGATTTACCGCCGACGATATTGGGGCGATACCAGTCAAAGGGATGCGTCTCTCGCTCCAGCATCAAAACACGCAGCCCTTTTTCCGTGAGTTCCTTAGCTGCCCAGCCACCGGAGACGCCGGAGCCGATGACGATGGCGTCGTAGGTGAGTTGTTTTTTGGCGTCGATGCTGATAGCTGGCATGAGAGTGAGAAAAGTGAAAGTCGAAGGAAAGTGTGAAAAAAAGATTAGATTTGCGCCCAGGCTTTCTGCCCAGGTCTCATCGGCACATCGCCGACGAACTGTCCAGGCACCGGCAAGTACTCCAGTGCCTTTGTCGCGCCGATCTCAGAACTGAAATAACCCGCAATGACAAGCTCACGCAGGGTTTTAAAGAAAGGCGTATTGCTGCCCGCGACTAGTTTGATCAGATCGCTTTTCTTGGCTGCCTCTAGCTCGGCAAAGCCCTTGCCATAGGCACTTTGCGCATCCGCATTGATCTTGGATAGCGCCGCATAAAACTGCACTTGTTCACCATACAGATAGCAGTCTTGCATCACCCGCATGACAAAAATTTCTGCGCCCACAGCCGCAGCGCCTGGAGTATCAGTGGTCGGGATAATAACGTCTGCGACCTGTGCCAGAAGTCCCTGCATGGCGGCATCCACAGTTACGCTGCTGCCAGGGTTAAGAACCTGCCCCATCAACCCAGCGGATAGTTGAGCCGACAGCATACCGCCTAAAATCAAGCTAACACGTTGCAGGGCTTCTCGGCGATTCATGTTCATGAGGTGACTTGGTAAATGATGACTGAATAGGATACTACGACACAAATAGATAAAGAGGCGAGGTTAGCCAGTGATTTATGGATCGAAATGGATGGGGAGCCTGATCTATTCACGAAACTCTACTGCGACTTACTTCAAGCCTACATTGGCAGCGTTTGGCTTGTTTTGAAAGGCATCGCCTAATACAAAAGATAACTGCTGCGCCTGAGCTGAAAAGCCGCCGTCTCGTCCTGCCAGACTGACTTTATTGCCCGCCATTCTTTGCCATTGCGAACACTTTCCAAGAGTTTCTCATGATTCAACAGCGTGTTCACTTTATCTAAAGTGAATGACTTTGGGTAAAGCTTCTGCAAGACGGTGGCGATTGCGACCCCAGAGGCGACAGACTTCAGGGCAGCACGATCTGTGATAACCAGGCGCACACCTCCACATGCCTGATCTTTAAAGACACTCGCGGTCGGTTTGAAGCGCACGGGTATGAAGTGCAGGCCTGAAAGCCCCAGTTTATTCAACTCATAACCGAAACGTAAATCGTCGATGTAGGGCGCGCCCATGATCTGAAATGGCGTGTCTGTTCCTCGCCCCACACTGATGCTGAACTCCATCAAGCCAACACCTGGATACAACAGTGCTGCTTCTAGCGAACGCATGTTTGGAGAAGGATTCAGCCAAGGCAGCCCCGTCTGATCAAAGAACAGCTCCCGCCGCCAACCCTGCATGCGGATCACTTGCAGATCTGCGCCGATCTTTCGCTCCTCATTCATCATTTGAGCAAGCTCACCTACGGTCATTCCATGACGAATCGGGATGGGATGAGTCGCGGTAAAAGTCTCCTTATCGACGATGGCTGGCCCTTCCACCTCCATACCGCCAATGGGATTCACACGGTCTAGAACGATGATCTTTTTCCCTGCCTTAGCTGCCGCCTCCAGGCTGAGTCTCAAGGTGGAAATGTAGGTGTAAAAGCGGCAGCCGATGTCCTGGATATCAAACACCAGGGCATCGAGATCAGCTAACTGCTCTGGCTTGGGCGCGCGTGATTCACCATACAAGCTGAAGACTGGCAGGCCAGTTTTAACATCCTTAGAGTCATCGATTTTCTCCTGATCCTGCTCTCCACGAATGCCGTGCTCTGGACTAAACAGCGCCCGCAATTGTAGCTCCTTCGACTCATGCAAAAGATCAATCGTGCTGCGCCGCTGCGCATTGATGCCTGTGTGATTGGTGATGAGTCCGATCCGCAGACCTTTCAGCGCTGCAAAGCCATCACGCTGCAGCACGTCGATGCCATTGAGCACTGTTGGCACTTCGTTTTCAGCACGCTTTGGTAGCGCCCCTGTCACTTTGTGAAAATCAAAGCCTGGGATGCATTTCGCCGCCGCAGTGCCCACGAGTTCGTACAGATCACGCACACTGCCACCGCCATCAGGGTGGAGCCGCGAGCTGAGAAAAATCACAAAGCTCTGGGAAGCAGGATCAATCCACAGACTGGTGCCTGTGAATCCTGTATGACCAAAGGAACCCGTGGGAAATAGTGTCCCGCGCGGACGACTGTATGGCGAGTCAATGTCCCAGCCCAGTCCTCGCCGCTCCAGCACAGTCGCCGCAGTCTGCACCCGGCTCATCTGCATGATTGTTTCTGCCTTTAGAATGCGTTTCCCATCCAGCTGCCCTCCACCCAGAATCATACGTGCATACTGCGCCAAATCTGCCGCCGTTGTGAACAGACCCGCATGACCCGTCACACCGCCCATACGGCGTGAAGTCGGATCATGCACCACGCCGTGCAGCATCGCCCCCAGCTCATCGCGCTCCGTCGGCGCGATGCGTGATCGCCAATCAGCTGCGGGTGTGAAGCGCGTGGACGTCATCTTCATAGGCAAGTAAACCTGTTGCCGAGTAAACTCACTCAAAGTCTTCCCACTCACTCGACGGACGATCTCACCGAGCAGGATGAAATTGATGTCGCTGTAGCGGAACAAGCTATCTGGCACAGCATCAGGGATACTAGTCACCGCACGGCGGATGCCTTCTTGATAGCCCACCCAGCTTGGCAAACTGGGAATACCAGGCTTTAAGCCAGAGGTATGAGTCAGTAGATGCCTCAGGCAAATAAGCTCCCGCCCTTCACCCTCAAACTCGGCGAGATAGCGACTTACCGGAGCCTCAAGCTGCAGCTTCCCCTGATCCATCAGAATCATGATGGCAGGTGTGGTAGCGATGACTTTCGTCAGCGAAGCCGCATCAAAAATCGTGTCCAATAGCATCGGCTCACGCAAAGGCACCAGCTCACGGTCTCCTTTCACAATCGTCTGAAACTGCCCCCGATGCTCCAGCCATAGCACAGCTCCGGCAGGATTCCGCTTTCCCACCGCCTGCTCGATCACATCGTTTAGTTCCTTTAATCCCGCTGGATCAAAAGTCGTCTGCGCCACGATGGATGCAGATAGTGCAAAGAAAAGAAGGGCTCGAAGCATGCGCATAACCTATCAAGCAGTGCCCATGTGCTGCAACCTTTAGCTTTCAATGATTCACTGCATCGGCAAACTTAGCTCCAGCTTTTTTCCAGCGCGCCAGACGGTGACGGGAACGAGTTCTCCCTGCGGGTGATCCTGTAAGAGCTGACCGTGCAGGCGACTTTCGCTGATGGTATCTTTGATTTCGGCTACCTGGAGGAGTACATCGTCTTTTTGGAAGCCAGCTTTTTTGGCGGTCGCATGAGGACCATACATGCCGAGCCCTTTGACCCAGAGTGCCATGCCGTCGCGGCTCAGACCACGCTGCTTTCTCTCTTCTTCATTGAGTGCCACGAGGTTCATGCCACCTGCGGCCATGGCGCGCATGGACCAGGCAGAAACGCGGCCTGAATTATCCGCCTCATACCGCCAGCCTTTGGGGAGATCCATTTTTAAACTCACCCCTACCCCAGCACGTAGGACATCCAGACTCAATGAGGCCTCATCGCCTGAGCGATGTAGTGCCCAGCTGACATCAGCCGTGGAGACCAGTGGTTCAGCATTGATCGAAACGAGTTGATCACCGTTTTTGAGTCCAGCTTTATCAGCCACGGAACCTGCGATGACATCACTCAGGGTCGCGATCTGATCCGCCATCAAGGTCATGCCCACAGTCTGTGGCGCGGGCATGGGATAGATCCATTCAAGCGGCACTGGCTGCTTTTGATCCCGATAAGAAGCACGCATGGCATCTCCGATCATGTGACAATGAATGCAACTCTGCACCACCTTGCCATCCCAGTTCAGATCGCGTGTGTATTTCTCAGCCAGCTTCGGAATCGCAGTCGGATTCACATAGGGCACTGACCCCGGTTGCTTACCGGCGAGTTGAGCTTTGTTCGCAGGATAACCCGCGTGGATCTTCAACGCTGCTTCGAGAGCACGCTTGTAGCCCGTGATGGTCGTGTCCGCCGAGTTCTTCTGGTGACTCCATGAGCCGTAACGTCCGTAGGTGGTGCCATCTCCATTAAAGAACAGTGTGGAGAAAGAGAGGTCATAGTCGAACTGTAGCTTGGTCAGATCCAGAGCATTGGCATTGATCACTCGGACACACACAAACTGGTCCAACAGCGGAGCCAGCTCATCTCCCTGCATAAGCACCGCCGAATCTAAGCCCATGCAGGAAAGACAAGGCACGCAGCGCAGAACAACGAGCAGCGGTTTGCCGGTGAGCTTGGCTTGTTTAAATCCGCTGTCGATGTCGTTGTAGGCCCAGCGAGCATCGTTTTCCATCCGAGCCTTATCGGCCCGCACGGCACCTTCGCGATCCTTCACTGCCTCGGCATGAAGTGAGGCAATGCAAAATAAGGTGAGTATATGGAGAGTCTTCATAGCATTCGATCATCCTAAACCAGGAATCCGCCAACCGTCGCGATAGGGGCGTTTGACGAGTTGATTGGCGCCTTCGTGATTGCTGATCTGGCAGGCCTCGCGGTCAAAGTCCAACCACTGACCTGGGAAGCGGTCAGTGAGTGTGCCGACGAGCACCGCCTCTGTGAGTGGGCCGCCGTGACTGAAGTCTGCGCAGCTTTTGCCACCTTCAAGAATGGCGTTCACCCAATCATGATAATGGTCCTGGCCCTTGAGGCCTTTTGGGTATTTTTCAGCAGGGAAACTCTCTTCAGGCATCACAAACGGGCGCAGGCCGTAGGGCTTAAAGATGGCGCCCTCGGTGCCGAGGAAGAAGGTGCCTGAATGGGGGAATTTGGTCAGTGCCTTGGGCATCTTCACTTTGCTCATGTCAGGCTCCACACCGCCATCATTCCAAGTGATGCGCAGCTGATCTTCTGCGGTGAACTCACTCCCTGGGAAGTCCAGTTCGACGATGCGATTCTCTCCCCAAAGCGGTCCACTGCTACCACCATGCGTGAGTCGAGCGCGAGTGGGTGCGGTGAGTTTCAGGGCATCAAAAGTCGTATCAAAATGGTGACAGCCCATGTCCCCCATCTCGCCACAACCAAAGTCAAACCAGGCGCGCCAATTCTGCGGATGATAGGTCTCTGCCAGATACGGCACAGGACTGCGCACTCCGCACCAGAGATCCCAATCCAGGCCCTCAGGCACAGCATCTGCTTGCGGACGCAGCGTGGTATTTTTGGGCCACCAGTTCAGCGGCTTATTCTCCCACATGATGACTTCCTTCACCTTTCCAATGGCTCCGCTGCGAAGGATATCCACCGTCATCCGCGCCTCGATGCTGGAGCGACCTTGGTTTCCAAGCTGAGTCACGACACCAGCCTTCTTGGCCTCTTCCGTGATCACGCGGCATTCGTGCAGAGTGGGTGCCATGGGCTTTTGCAAATAGACATGCTTTTTAGCCCGCAGCGCCGTCACACAGGGCCCCGCGTGACTGTGATCGGGTGTGCCAATGGTGATGGCATCAAAAGTGTCCGCATGTTTGGAGAGCAGTTCCCGCCAATCCCGATGCTGGCTGGCCTCAGGAAAATCCTTTGCTGCCATGGCCAGATGCTTGGCATCCACGTCACAAAGAGCCACGATTTTCACCTTGGGATGAGAGGCCACACTGCGCAGCGTATTGCCCCCCATGCGCGCGACACCGACAGAGGCCACTTGCAGCATGGAGTTCGGGGAGGCGCTGCGCACAACGGCGGGAAAGCCGAAGGTGGCAGCAGCAGTGGATTGTAAAAAATGGCGGCGCTTCATGGTCTTATCCAAAACGCAGGCTGGGTAACAATGTATCAAGATCGATAAGTGAAAGTTCGTCTCGGCAAAAACCCAACATCTGTGCCACCATGAAACTCACATGTCGAAACCACTCATCGCCGTCACCATGGGCGACCCCGCCGGGGTTGGTCCTGAAATCTGCCTGCAACTCTTAGCCAACGAAGCTGTCAACGCTGTCTGCACACCGGTCATCTTTGGCGATGCACGGCTACTCTCCCGCTGCGCACGCCAGACGGGCATGCCTGCGCCAAAACGCATCCTTTCGGAAATTGAGTGGGACGATCAATGCGGCACACTCACGGAGCCTGCCGTCTTAGACCTATTCGGATTCGATGCCGATGACTTCTCACCTGGCATCGTTAGCGCTAGGACCGGTGCCGCCGGCTTTCGTTATGTCGAAAAAAGCATCGCGGCTGCGTTAGCCCACCAAGTGGCTGCCGTAGCCACCGCCCCACTCAATAAAGAAGCCCTTCATGCCGCTGGGATCACGTATCCTGGGCACACCGAGATGTTTGCCGAGAAAATGGCCGCTGAGACCATCATCCAGCCCGCCATCCTTGCTGCCCGTGCCAAAGGCCACCTCGTCGAAGGTCCCCTGCCCCCTGACACCGCATTTATCCCCGCCAAACGCCGCAGCGTCGATGCCTACATCTGCCTGTATCATGATCAGGCCCTGATTCCGCTGAAAGCACTGGCCTTTGATACCGCTGTGAATACCACCCTCGGCCTACCCGTGCCCCGCACCAGCGTCGATCACGGCACCGCCTGCGACATCGCCTGGCAGGGCAAAGCCAACGGCCAAAGCCTGGTCGAAGCGGTGCTGCTCGCTGCCAAAATGGCCAGCCCAAGAATGTAAAAGGTATCTTGAAGCATGGCATTTTTCCGCTAGCCTCTACCCTCTCCCGTCAAAAAGCACCCGTAGCTCAGTGGATAGAGCAGTGGATTTCTAATCCTCTGGTCGCAGGTTCGATCCCTGCCGGGTGCGCTTTTTCTCACTTTCTGGTTCAAGGTGATTCACGCCACACTTGCCATCTGGGCCAAGGGATTCCACTATCGGAACCGCCACGCCTATCATGCCAAAGTATATCGTCACCATCGGACTCGAAGTTCACGCGCAACTCACCACCCAGAGCAAGATGTTCTGCGC
>JAPLUM010000579.1:14111-24863 GCA_026397605.1 Verrucomicrobiota bacterium
TGTTCTGCGCCTGTCACCGGGAATTCGGCGCAGAGCCAAACACACACACCTGTCCTACCTGCCTGGGACTTCCTGGAGCGCTGCCCGTTTTAAATGAAGTCGCCATCGAGAAGACCATCCTAACTGGCATGATGTTGGGCTGCGAGACACCGCCAATCGTGAAGTGGGACCGAAAAAACTACTTTTATCCGGACATGCCGAAGAATTATCAGATCACCCAGTTTGATCTGCCTTTATGCATCGGTGGTGGTGTTCCGCTTTATGATCTGGCCTACCCGAAAGATGCCCAGAAGAGCATCGCCAATCCAGGCAAGGTCGTGAAACTCACACGCATCCATTTGGAAGAAGACGTGGCCAAGAGCACGCATCACGACAAGTTTACTACCATCGACTTCAATCGCGCGGGCACTCCGCTGATGGAGATCGTCAGTGATCCTGACATCGACAGCGCCGAGGAGGCCTTTGCCTACCTGACCAGCCTGCGCCAAATTCTGATCTATGGTGGCGTCAGCGATGCCGATATGGAAAAGGGCAATCTACGCTGCGATGTGAACATCAGCCTGCGGCCAGAAGGTCAGACGGAACTCGGCTCTAAAATAGAGCTCAAGAATCTGAACTCCATGTCCGCCGTACGCCGCGCCATCAAGTATGAGATCGAGCGCCAGACTGAAGCTCTGAATAAAGGAGAAAAACTCATCCAGAGCACACGCCGCTGGGATGATGATCGTGGGGAAACTAGCCTCATGCGGACCAAAGAAGATGCTCATGATTACCGGTATCTGCCTGACCCAGATCTGATCCCTCTACGCACGGCAGATATCGTGGCCCGTATGCGGCCATTGGTGCCTGAACTTCCGCATGAAAAGCGTGCACGATTTGAAAAAGACTACGGCTGCAGCGCCTATGATGCCGGCGTACTCGCCAGTGAAAAAGAGCTGGCTACCTGGTATGAAGCTGCGGTAGCTGCCAACACCGCCGTGCCAGCGAAAAAGATCGCCAACTGGGTCATCAATGACCTGCTCGGGATCCTCAAAGACAGCGAAGGCGGCATCTCCACTTGCCCGCTGAAACCAGAAGCCCTGAGCGCTCTCGTCGCAGTGGTCGAGGACGGCAAGATCTCCAACACCCAAGCGAAAGAAGTTTTTGCCGAGATGTTTGCGTCTGGTAAGTCGGCTGCTGAAATCATCAAAGCCAAGGGCTTTGAGCAGGTCAGCGACACGGGCGCGCTGGAAGTCATTGTGGATCAGATCCTGGCCGCTAATCCCGAGAAGGTGGCTGAGGTCAAATCTGGAAATGAAAAAGCCATGAACTGGTTCACAGGCCAAGCGATGAGAGCCAGCCAAGGCAAAGCCAACCCCAAGATCGTCACCGACATCGTCAGAAAAAAAGTCCTCGGTTAATCTGCAAAAGTTGCTAGCGAAGCCGCCGTCCACTCGTTGAAACTCTCCTACCCATGAAACTAACCACCCTGCTACTCCGTAGCGCCCTGCTATTATCTTTTGCTGCTTCCATCCAGGCAGCGGATACACCGAAAAAACTTCTCGTCGTGACTGTCACCACCGGCTTCCGCCATTCCTCCATCGAGACTGCCGAAAAGGTGCTTGCTGAGATTGGCCAGAAATCGGGAGCATGGACGGTCGATTTTGTCCATCAGCCTGAAGGCCAGCCCAAGAATCCAGGCAAGCCACCAGAAAAGAAGGAGAAGGACACAGACGAAAGTTTCAAAGCCAAACAGGAAACTTACAGCGCAGCTCTAGCTGAGTTCAATGCAGCCAATGCCGCCTGGAATGACAAAATCAAAGCCTACATGACCGAGAAGATGGCTTTGGACAAGATCAAGGACTACGATGGCTTCGTCTTCGCCAATACGACAGGTGATTTACTTTTCCCTGATCGCGATGGCTTCATTGAACTGATCAAAGGCGGCAAAGCATTTGTGGCCATGCATTCAGGCTCAGATACCTACCATCCTTTCCGTGGTTACATTGATATGCTCGGCGGTGAATTTGAGACCCATAAAGCTCAGGTCGAGATCCAGCCGATTCTGCATGACCCGGCGCATCCTGCCACAAAGCCGGTTCCAACAGGCTTTCGAGTCTATGATGAGATCTACATTATCAAGACCTTTGATAAAGCCAAGGTGCACGGCTTGATGGGGCTCAATGAGCATCCCAATGATAAGACTCCGGGCTACTTCCCTGTTTCCTGGTGCAAGGAGTACGGCCAAGGCCGCGTGTTTTACACCTCGCTCGGCCATCGTGAAGACGTCTGGGACCCAACTTGGAAAGCAGATAGTAAAGAGCGCAAAAACTCCCCTGAGATTGCCAACATTTATCAGGCTCACATTCTTGGCGGCATCAAATGGGCCTTGAAGCTCATCGAAGGCGACGCCGGTCTAGGAAACATTCAGTAAGCCTGAATTTCCTTATCTTTTAGAAAACAAGAAGCTCCGAGTCGCACCTGCGATTCGGAGCTTTTTACTTTCAACCTACACGAGATCACAGCGCCTCAGCAGATCCCGAAACACCGCAGCACTGGGTGAGACCTGGTGCCCAGAGCGGCTCAGCAACGCCACTTGGCGCTCCACCGGATTGTCTTGCAAACGCACGACGCTACACCCTGCACTTGCTTGGCGAGTGGCCAGTTGCGGCAAAATAGCGATCCCCAGTCCCGCAGCGACGAGAGACCGAATCGTCTCCAATTCACTGCTCTCACAGGCAATACGCGGCTCAAATCCAGCAGCGCGACAAGCAGTGAGCGCGGTATCACGAGCGCGGCCTTTGTAGAGGATGAATGGCTCATTCGCTAGCTTGGCCAGACTGATCGTCTTTTGTTTGGCCACCCGATTGGACTTGGCGACGAGCGCGACGAACGGCTCCGTAAAAAGCGGCTGCTCATCAAAACTGCCGCTCGTGGTGGGTAGCTGCACGATGCCAAACTCGACGCGCCCACTCTCAACCCACTGCGCCACGGCTTCTGAGGTGCCTTCAAAAAGAGCCAGTTCCACCAATGGATGAAGTTTGCGAAATGCCGCAATTGCCGCAGGCAACAAACAAGCACTGACCGAAGGAATAGAGCCAATGGTGAGCCGACCACCTCGCAGGCCGATGAGGTCTTGGACAGCCTGCTTCGCTGCATCGGCTCGTTCCAGCAAAGCCTCTGCGTGTTGGCGCAGCGTCTCACCTGCCGCAGTGAGCACTGTCTCACGGCGTCCGCGATTGAAGAGCTGTGCTCCAAGCTCGGTTTCCAGCTTGCGGATCTGCTCGCTCAGCGCCGCCTGTGCCAGATGCAGATGTGCCGCTGCGCGAGTGAAGTTCCGCTGACGCGCAGCTTCCAGGAAGTATTCGAGTTGGTAAAGCTCCATCGTTTTTCCCGCTGATGATGATCGGAAAGAACTGATTTACCAGCGATAAGAATTGGCCACTCATAATGACCCATGAGCCGACTCTGCGTCCACACCATCACCACCAAGCCTCTGAACCTCGATCAATGCCTCGTGGAGTTCCCCAAGCGCGGAGTCAGTGGTATCACCATTTGGCGGCAAGCTTTGGAAGGTCGCGATCTCGCCACAGTGAAGCGCCAGACAGCCGACTCCGGCATGGATGTCGTGAGCTTGTGCCGCGGTGGCTTTTTCCCATCCACCACCGCAGCAGGCCGTCAGGCAGCGATTGATGACAATCTCCTCGCCATCGAGCAAGCCCACGCCATCGGCGCACCGCTCATTGTTTTGGTCTGTGGTGCCGTTCCTGGCCAAAGCCTCGTCGAATCACGCAAACAGATCACCGATGGCATCGCTGCTGTTCTCCCTGCCGCCGAGCAAGCCGGCGTGAAGCTCGCCATCGAGCCTCTGCACCCGATGTATGCCGATGATCGCAGCGCCGTGAACACCATGCGTCAGTCACACGAGATTTGTGATGCCCTCGGCTCACCGAAAATGCTCGGCATCGCTGTCGATGTCTATCACGTCTGGTGGGACCCCGAGTTGAAAGAGCAGATCGACCTCGCAGGCCGCACCGGCCGCCTGCACGCCTTTCACATCTGCGATTGGAAAACCCCCACCACCGATCTCCTCAACGACCGCGGCCTCATGGGTGAAGGCTGCATCAACATCCGTGAAATCAGTGACTGGGTGGACGCCACCGGCTTCACCGGCCACCGCGAAGTCGAGATCTTCTCCGACAAGTGGTGGGCTACGGATCAAAACCTCTTCCTCGACAAGATCGCCTCCAGCTACGGCAAGCTCTACGCTTAGCAGATCAATGACTTCGTCGGCAGCGATCACTGCAATACTTCACCTCATTCCAGACCTTTTCCCACTTTTTGCGCCAGGTGAAGGGTCTCCCGCAAGTAATGCAGGGCTTTGACGGAAGATCCTGTTTCTTGACTCCTTTCATGATTGCTCTGGCTCCGGGGTTGTCGTGGTTGGATCGCTTTGATTCATGTCGTGAAGCGACTTCAAATAGGCATTGTTAGGAGCAGGTTTTGCGGGGCGCTCTTCCGTTTCCAACATGCCCTGCACTCGCCCAGAACTCTTGGCGATGAGGCCAGCAATCAGCGGAGCCTCGGGCAGATTCTTCCAATATTTCTTTGGCATCTCCGACTGCATAGCGCTGATTTTGACGCGAGCGGGATTGAAAATGTTTTTGTAATAAGTGCGCCACAGATCATCCAGCGCATCTTCATCAGGGGCACTGCTGCGGGGCACGCCAGACGTGTAATGCAGTTGTTTACCATCCCAATGGGCACACTCATAGGGCGTAAGGATCGACCAGTCCATGCCAGCGAAGCGCTTTTCAAAAAACGGTACCGCGAGCCTGACAATGCGGTGATCTGGCTCAAACCATGCCACGAACTGCTCGCGACCTGTGTTCGCATCCACGCTAACTAAGCGGAAACGAACAAAGGCATGCATCTTGTGAATGTCGCGCCCCACGGCCTTACACCAGTCTTGCATCAGGCGCACATCGGGATCCGTAGCCATGGAAAGCAGATGCTTTTCGCCGCCAAGCGTTAGCCGCCAGAGAACTCGATAAAGCAGCCCCCAGCGCCGAGCGTCTGTATTTGCAGAGGCACTGCGCGCCATGTCCATGAATGCAGCGGGCACTTTAATCACAGCAGCAGTCACCTGCTTCACGGGCTGTTGTTCCTCATGAAATAATGAGGCCTCTCGTGCGTCATCCGTCCAGAGCACTTCAGTCGGGTGCACCGACTGAGCTAGCAGCTCACGTGCTACCTCCCGCCAGACTTCATACTCAGGTTTAATGACGATACTACGCATGGCTTATAGCTCCCCTGATCTCGCCGAAAGAAAATCACTCGCAGTGGATTGTGGTGGCGCATCAAAATTAAGCTCCATCTGTTCTGGCGGCGGTAAAAACCGCGCACGTAGTGAGTCGCTATCTAGCCCTAGCTTCGCCGGATGATGATCCGCTGTGATCATGAAGGGCAGCAACTTTTTCATCTGTAATCGTAACCGAATCAAATCCGCAAGTCGTAGCCTCGTGTAACGCCGAGCACTGATGATACGCTCCACATTGCGCACGCCAAGACCAGGAATCCGCAGCAGCATCTCACGAGGTGCCGTGTTTACATCAACAGGGAAAGTCTCCCGATTTCGCAAGGCCCACGAGAGTTTTGGGTCCAGCGCTAGATCAAGATTGGGAGCATTGGCACTAGCGATCTCCTCCACCTTAAACTCATAAAAACGCAGCAGCCAGTCTGCCTGATAAAGCCGATGCTCACGGATCAACGGCGGCGCTTTCAAAGGCAGGATTGACGATGGCTCAGGGATCGGGCTGAATGCCGAATAGTACACTCGCTTCAAGTGGTGAGCGCTGTAGAGCTTATCCGCACAGCCAAGAATCGTCGCATCCGTCGATGCATCTGCGCCCACGAGCATTTGTGTGCTTTGGCCGGTTGCAAAAGGCGGCGGCTTAGGCGCATCAGGTTTTCGTTTTTCGGCATAGCGTTCTTCGATCTTTCCTCGGATATGCCCCATGGCCTCTTCGGTGCGGGCAAGATTCTTCTCGGGTGCCAGAGTGTTCAGCCCTTGCTGAGTCGGCAGTTCCACATTGATGCTGATTCTGTCCGCATAGCGTCCTGCCAGCGCAATGAGAGCCTGTGAGGCCTCAGGAATCGTCTTCAAATGAATGTAGCCACGGAAGTGATGCTCCTGACGCAACTTCCGTGCGACTTCGATCACCAACTCCATGGTATGATCCGCACTGCGAATGATGCCACTGCTCAGGAACAAGCCCTCAATGTAGTTCCGCTTGTAAAAATCCAACGTCAACTGCACCACCTCATCTGGAGTGAACCGCGCACGAGTCACATTGCTTGAGCGCCTGTTGATGCAGTAATGGCAGTCATACAGACAAGCATTGGTCATGAGCACCTTCAACAGAGACACGCAGCGCCCATCCGGTGTGTAAGAGTGACAAATCCCCGATCCACCCGTGGAGCCCACGCCTATGCTACCGCGCGAATCCTTCCTCGCCGCCCCGCTGCTTGCACACGAAGCGTCATACTTCGCGGCATCGGCTAGGATTTCGAGTTTGCGGGTAATGTCCATTAAATGAGCTGTGACGGCACTCTCATAGACCGTATTGTTGCTAAAGAAACGGGACAATTATTCATGGCTGGATAAAGTGGAGGCGGTCCATACGAATGAGGGAGGAAGACAGATGTCGATTCGTTTACGCCGCAGTTCAGTCAGATACACCAAAAAAGGGTTCGCTTTTTCCGGGCCTTGGTCCGAGTGCTCAAGGTCTCTTTTTGTATAATCACAAACACCAGCAACGCCCCCCACCTTTAATGATCCCCAAGCATGTCCTTATCCTCGGCGGCGGGTTTGCCGGTCTCGAATGTGCCAAGCGGCTGCGAGATGAAAACATCCGCGTCACACTCGTGGATCGGTGGAATCATCACCTGTTTCAGCCTCTTCTCTATCAAGTGGCCTCGGGAGCATTGGCCATGGCAGAAATCGCCCAGCCTCTACGCAGTATCCTTTCAGATCAAAAGAACGTCACCACAATCATGGGTGATGTGGTGCATATCGATCTCCCAGCGAAGCAGGTGCAGCTGAAGGATCGTGCCATCGGCTACGATTTCCTCGTCATCGCTCTCGGCGCCAAAACCAGTTTCTTTGGTCACAATGACTGGGCACAGCACACACTCGGCCTCAAAAGCCTGGATGACGCTATGGCGATCCGCAAAAAAGTGCTACTCGCCTTTGAGGAAGCCGAATCCACCGTCGATTCAGCGGAAACCGAAAAGCGACTTACCATCGTCGTCGTCGGTGGCGGACCGACCGGTGTGGAAATGGCAGGCTCACTAGCGGAACTTTCCCGCGTGGTGCTTAAAGAAGATTTTCGCCATATCGACCCCACGCAAGCAAAGGTCCATCTCATTGAAGCTGGGCCAAAGTTACTCCCCATGTTTCCAGGCGATCTTCCCGATTACACAAGAGATCGATTGCAGACCATGGGAGTGACCGTGCATCTAAATTGCCCCGTCAAAGAAGTCGGCGAGGGATATGTCATTGCCGGTGATCAACGCATCGAAAGCAGCATCATCATTTGGGGAGCGGGCGTGGAGGCCAGCGAGGTGACACGCACTCTGGCAGGCATTCCACTGGACCGAGGTGGCCGCATCGAGGTCCGTCCTGATTTGAGCCTCCCCGGATATCCCGAGGTCTTCGCCGCTGGCGATATCGCAGCTCTGACAGACAAAAACGGCGTCAAAGTGCCGGGCGTCTCTCCCGCTGCGATTCAGATGGGCAGTTTCATCGCAAACAGCATTCAAAACGAACGCATCGACAGCACACGCCCCGCCTTTGGCTATTGGGACAAGGGCAGTATGGCCACCATTGGCCGTAGCGCCGCGGTCGTCAGCTTTGCAGGCATCCAAATGCGCGGATTCATTGCATGGTTAATGTGGCTGTTCGTGCACCTCGTTTTCCTCATGAACATGCGCAACCGCGTCTCCGTCTTCCTGCACTGGGTCTGGTCCTACTTCACCTGGCAGCGCGGAGCCCGTGTCATTCAATCGCAGCGTGATCCTTGAGGAGAGGTTGGTGGGTAGCCTGAGGGTGCGGCGGCGGTGAACCCAGAGTCGTTTCATTCTTTATTCTCCATTCTCCTGTCTCATCTGTTTTCCTTCGGCGTTCCTGCCCACTCCTAATCTTCACTATTTCCGATCATAATCATCGGAAAGAACTGATTTACCAATCGCTAGGTGTGGGTTGTCATGGTGAACTTTCCTCCACCTATGAAAACACAACGAATCGGCATCATCATGAACGGCGTCACGGGACGCATGGGCACCAATCAGCATCTCATTCGCTCGATCAAGGCGATCAGGGATCAAGGCGGCGTGAAGGTCGGGGATGACCTCATCTTGATGCCGGATCCGATTTTGACGGGGCGCAATCATGACAAGCTGGCGGCGCTGGCAGCTCGCACGGGGTTCACGCGGTTCACGACGGATGTGGATGCGGCGCTGGCGAATCCTGAGGACGAGATATTCTTTGATGCGTCGGGCACCTTGCAGCGGGCAGGCTTCATCGAGAAGGCGGTGAAGGCAATGAAGGCCATCTATTGTGAGAAGCCGACGGCGGTGGAATCAGCGGAGGCTCTGCGTCTGGCGAAACTTTGTGAAGATGCGGGCGTGAAGAATGGTGTGGTGCAGGACAAGCTCTGGCTGTCCGGCATTCGCAAGTTTCGCCTGCTACGCGATCAGGGGTTCTTTGGGCGCATTTTGAGTGTGCGTGGTGAGTTTGGTTACTGGGTGTTCACGGGTGAAGATGGCGACCAGCCAGCACAGCGTCCGTCCTGGAACTATCGCAAGGAAGACGGCGGCGGCATCATCGTGGATATGCTCTGCCACTGGCGTTATGTGATCGACGATCTCTTTGGCAAGGTGAAGGCCGTGAGTTGCTTCGGAGCCACGCATTTGCCGAAGCGAATCGACGAGAAAGGCAATGCCTATCCTGCCACCAGCGATGATGCCTGCTACGCCACCTTCGAATGTGAAGGCGGTGTGGTGTGCCAGTTCAACAGCTCGTGGACGGTGCGTGTGCGTCGCGATGACCTGCTAACGATGCAAGTCGATGGCACACACGGCAGTGCCATCGTGGGTCTGCGGAAATGCTGGGTACAGGCAGCGGGCACCACGCCGCGTCCGACTTGGAATCCGGACATCGATCAGCCCATCAACTTCTTCGACGGCTGGCAGGAAGTGCCGGATACCACGACCTACGACAACGCTTTCAAAATCCAGTGGGAGGCGTTCTTGAAGCATGTGGCCGTCGGGACGCCGTTCCCGTGGTCCTTGCGTGAAGGCGCGAAGGGCGTGCAGTTGGCGGAGCTTGGCTTGCAGAGCTGGGAACAGCGCAAGTGGCTGCCAGTGGAGCCGATGGTGTAGCATAGGCTTTCTAGCCTGTGATTCGCAACCCAAAACCCAGCCTAGAAAGGCTAGGCTACAAACTCAACTCTCCCCATGAAATCACTCATCTCCAAACCTGAAGACCTCTCTCCGAACACCTCTTGGCAAGATACCAAGTGGGCCTGGACGGGTGAGGAAGAACTCATCGACCACACAAGCAAGCCGCGTCTTTGTGCTGCGGCCTTGCTGCCATTCCGAGATGGCAAACCGGACTGGGAGGGCTTCATCGCTAGCATCCGCTGGATGCAGGCCACGGCAGATCATTATGGCGTGGAGTTTGTGCCGGTTCTGAATGCGGATACGGGCTACATCTTTGACATGGATGACGCGCAGTATGCCGAGGTGCTGCGGCGCTTCCGAGCAGAGTTTCCGACAACGAAGTTCATCGCGGGTGTCACAGCGCGCGGTGCTCAAGACGACACTGGTTTCAAAGCCGAGCGCTATCGTCCGCTGATCGACATCGTGCAGCAGCATGAGAACTGCGAGGTGATGCTCATGACCTCGAAGTGGCTCAGCGCCCTCGATCCTGAGCCTTGTCGTGATGCCTACTACGAAATTGCGGAGTGGTTGATTCGTCCCGGCATCGTTCATTCGTTGGAGCCAGCCTTTGTGCCCTGGGCACGTCCGTTTGGCCCATGGTTGCTGCATCAGCTCGCGATTCATCCCAAGTTCGTCGGCGGCAAAATCAGCACGCTGGACGAGCCGCACTTCCTCTACTGGGCTGCGATGTGCCGCGACCTCGGGCTCGACTTCGCACCTCTCAGTGGCGACGACTTCGGCATTGCCACCGCCATCAAACTTGGCCTGCCATTGCTCATCGGAGCCGCCGTCAGCGGTGCGCCGTTGATCTGTGCCGCAAAGGACATGTGGCTCAATGATGACGCACCGCAGAAGAAGTTCCCAACTGGCACGGGGCGCTTCGACACGCGGGTCTATAAGGTCTTCGAGGCCTTCCAGTCGCTGGAAGATCAAGTCTTCCGCCTGGATGCGAACATGAGCGCCTCCGCCTACAAGCACAGCACCGCCCACGTCCTGCACAATCTAGGAATCATCGCCACACCCGAGGCTCATCCAGCCTGCAAAGACCTGCGCGGCGCCGATGAAGCCTCGCGCATGGCCGAGGCACTGCGCAGGCCGCTGCGGGTGGCCGAGCGACTGGGCATTCAGTTCTGAAGTTCAGGTAGGAAAAAAATTTCAGACCTCTGATTTCTGACTCTTCAATTTTCCTACCACTAATCTTCCTACCTTTATGCATTCTACTCTACCCGCATTCATTATGATTGGTTTCGTGGCATTCGGTGTCGCGGG
>JAPLUM010000724.1 GCA_026397605.1 Verrucomicrobiota bacterium
CGAATTGATCCGCCAGTAATAGGTGGCCCCCACCGGAGCGCTGACCGTGTGCGTGGTGAGATTCTGCCCCACGCTCACGACTTTGGTCAAAGCAGTGGAATTGGTGCCAAACCAGACGTCCACCCAGACATTCGTGCCCGTGGTGGGCGGCAGATTAGTCCAACTCAGCACCACATTACCCGCAGGCACCGTGGCTCCATCTTCTGGCGTAGGATTCTGCGGATCTTGGAGATCGAGGTGAAAGACACGGTCCTGCGCCGTGTCGAATACCATGGTCGAGTTCCCCAATCCGACGTCGCCAGAGTCATAGTAACTGCCGATGCGGGCATTGCTGATATTGGCTGTGTAAGAGAGGTAAGGAATGCCTGTCCCGAAGGCAGTGTCTGAGTCCATGACCACATCGATCGCGTAGGTGGTGCTGGCCAAGAGTGGCACGGGCGTGGCAAACGTCCATGTCATGTAGGCTCCGGTCGCCGTGTTAGCCGTCTGCGTGAAAGTTTCGCTGTCGATCTGGGTGAAAGTCGTGCCTGAGACGGTGCCCACGCGGACCACGTAGGTCGTCGGCGCGGCCAACGTCGCCCCCTTCATATTGCCAGTGCTGATTTTATAGGTCAGCGCCTTGAGATTCACTTTCGAGCTGCCCGTAATGAAGGTCTGGCCCTTCGCCGCGCCCGCCAAGGCGGACCCACCCCCACTTTGAAAGAACCATTTATCGGTCCCTGTCTGCGCGGCGAAATTCGAGATGTCCGTGGCATTGACCGTCGGAGCCGAGGTGCTGCTGCTAAAGGTGCCTGCGTGGGTGCAAATGGAGGCACAGAGGCTGAGCGCGAGCCCAAACAGGCGGCAAGCGGATGTGCTCATGAGTAGTTTTTTGCGTTTCATAAATGGAGCTGATGACTATGGCCCGACGACTTTGAGCCGAGCGAAGCGTCTCGCGCTGGCGGGGAAGGTGTAGGTGATGTTGTTGCCGATTTGGGTAACGTTTCCGCCGAGGGTTTCGGTGGTCCAGATGCCGGTGAGAGTGTCCGTAGTTTCGATCCAAAAGTGGGTGCCGTAGGTGCCTGGGTAGGTGGCGGATTTGGTCCAGGTGATGCTGAGCGTGCCACTGGTGTCGGTGATGCTGGGGAGTACAGTTTGGCCGGTGGTGTTGCTGTTGCCGCCGATAAAGTATTCGATGCCGTTGGCGACGCCGTCGTTGTCATGATCGGCGGTGAAGGCTCCGGCGCTGCTGTTGGCTGACTGCCAAGTGGTGTAGGTGGCTCCGTTGCTGCCGACGAGATAGCCGCTGCTGTTGAGTGAGAAGCTGGAGAAGCCGCCGCCGCTGATTTTACCAAGCTGGGTGGCGGTGAGGGCGATAGCGCTGGTGCCAAAACGTAGCGAGCTGCCAGAGACGAAGGTGCCGGTGACGCTCAGTGTGCCAGCCCATGTGATGGCACTACTATCGGCAAAGGTGAGTGCGGCTCCACTGCCGAGATTGATGACGGAGGTGCCGGTAACATTGAGCGTGCCGAGAGTGTCGGTGAAGGTGGCGGCATTCAGTGTCGCGCTGCCGATGGAAACGTCGGTAGCTGGTAGAGTATTGATGGCAGCGAGCGCGAGTGTTCCGCTGCTAATGGTGGTGGGGCCGGTGTAGGTGTTGGTGCCTGCAACCGAGAGTATGCCTGCCGTCGTTTTGGTAAGGCCTGCGGTGCCATTGATGCTGGCGACGTTTTGCAGGGTGCCGGACTCGACGGTGAAGATGAGCGCTCCACTGCCAGCTGCTCCGAGGTCGTGGCCGCCCATGTTCAGGGTGCCGCCGCTAAGTCTGACCGTGGCATTGCTAGTTCCGGTCGCGGCACCGCGGAGGATGTCGCCAGCCACTGTTAATGTTCCGCCAGTGAGGTTCAACGTGCCGGTGGCGGTGCCGCCAGATGTGGTGGCTTCGGCGAGGCGGATGGAGGTCCCGGCATTGGCGAGCACTGAGACAGTGCCGCCGGAGATATTGAGCGTGCCCGCTGCTGTGCCTGCGGCGAGGGCGTTCACGCCGAGTTGGATGGGTGCGGTGGTCGTGTTGAGGGTGACGGTGCCTCCGCCGATTGTGACGGTGCCGGTGGCGGTGGAAGCGGCTCCGGCTGCGCCTCCGCGGCTTCCGACGGTGAGGTCGTTGGCGTCGAGCGTTCCGGCATCGAATCGGAACTGGACAGTGGTGGCTCCGGTGCCCTGCGTGCGGGAGGCGAGGTTCATCGTGCCAAATCTCAAGTCGGCGGAGTGTCCGTTCGTATCAAAGAGGATGTTGGGCTGGGGGATGCCGGTGTTCATGTTGATGACGCCGAAATTGAGGTTGGTGCGGCCGTTGACGGGGTCTGCCTGACTGCGGATCTTCAATGTGCCAGCGGTGCTCTGGAAGGTGATGCTGCCACTGCTGCGGCCGTCAGCGGCACCGAGTCCGCCGAGGTTCAAGGTGTCCACATTGATGATGTTGATGCCGCTGCCGAGGAGCATAGATTGCACTGCATTGGCATCGGGGCCACCGAGGAGCATGGTGGCGGCCTGGATGGTGTTATTGGCAGCAAGGTTGACGGTGGAACCTCCGCCGTTTGCGCTATTGATGTTCGTCGGGCTGCCGACGCGGAAGATGCCATTGCCGAGATTGGCGTAGAAGGTGGTGAGTCCGCTCATGTCGAGGCTGCCTGCATTGCCGACGGCGGTGGTGGCACCGTTGCCGATTTGGAAGAGGGCATTGGTGGGTGTGGTGCTGGTGCCGATGGATAGGGTGCCTGCGCCACTGACGGCCAGCCGGGTGAAGGTGTGAGGAATGGCGGTGGCATTGAAGCCGACGGTGAATGCTCCGCCGACTTGTAGTGTCCTGCCATTGCCGATGGAGATGGTATTGGCGGTGGTGGAGCTGGTGCGCACCAGCAGGGCTCCGCCAAAGGTGGCGCTGGCAGTGGACAAATCTAAAGCGCCGAGATTGTTGCCTCCTGCGGCAGCACCGAACGTAAGGCTGCCAGTGAGCGAGGGACTGGTGGTGGTGATTCGGAGCGTTCCTTCGTCGATGGTGGTGCTGCCGTTGTAGTTGCTCGCTGCGGTGGCACTGAGGCCGGAGAGCGTCCACGTGCTGCTGCCTGACTTGATGACGTTCCCGGACGTCCGCGTTCCGTTTTCGATGATCCCTGCGATGGAGTTGACTGAGCCGGTTCCGCCCAGGGTCAGATTTGCGGTTCCGGTGTTACTTGTGCCTAAAGTCACATCGCCTGTGATGATAAGATTGGCCGTTGTAGGATTGAGCCCCGGCGTGGCGGTACTGCCATTGTTGTTGCTGACGTTGCCAAACTGGATGGCGGCAGCTCCGCTCGTCACATTCGGCCCGGCGATGAAATTGTTGGTTCCGTTGCCAATCGTTGCGGCACCGAAGACATGGGTGAGCCCCGCGCCTGCGGTGGCTCGATCAGAAACAAGGGTGCCCACTTGCATGCTAAGCGGCACGCTCGAAGAAAACGCTGCATTAGTCGCTAGGTGCAGGGTGTTGCCGCCGATTGCCACCAAATTGGAAGCTGAAACAGCAGCGGTGTTGGCAAGACGGAGCGTGCCGCCACTGATGGTGGTTGCCCCAGTAAAAGTGTTCGCACCAGAGAGCGCCCAGGTGCCGATACCGGACTTGGTGAGGGATGTCGCACCCGTGTTGTCACCAATGATGGAGGCGAGGGTGTTCGCATCCGTATTGGTGCCAGTGAGAGTCAGAGTCTTGGCGGCCGTGTTGCTATTGAAGCCCATGGAGCCAGCGTTGTTAAAGTTCACCGCGCCCGTGCCGGAGGCATCAATGGTACTGGAGGCTTGCAGCGAGAAGAGACGGTTGGTGCTCACAGTGGGTCCGGTGTATTGCAGCGTGCCAGCATTGAGGATCAGGTTGCTTGCGACATTCGTAGCCGCGCCGATGCTGCTATTGCTGCCACCATTGGCGAGCGTCGCGGCGACGAGTGTGCCAGCGCTGATGCGGGTGACGCCGGTGTAGGTGTTGGTTCCATTGAGGATCAGAGTGCCCGCTCCGGTTTTGGAAAGGCCTGCGGTGCCTGCGACGGTGCCATTGAGTGTGGCTGTGTTTGTGACGACTTCGATGCCGGGCGTGGTTCCGGCGAGCGTGATGGTATTACCTGCGTTCACGGTCCATGTTTCAACACCCGTGAGGTCGCCAAACTTCCATAGACCACCGATGCGGTCCGCCCCGAGGGTGAGCGTGGTGTTGGCAGCGATATCGACGGTGCTGAAGTCCACGCTATCACCAGCCACGGTGATAGGCACGGCGTTGGCGATCCAGTTCGCGGCTGTAGTCCAGCTCTGCGCTCCACCGGCGGTTTGAGTCCAGGTGCTAGCTGCCAGGGGCTCGGATAAAAACTCAACAGCGGCGATGTTGATGCTGTAACTGCCTCCCGTGGGTCCCGTGAAAGTGGGGGTGACTGCGCTAGGTGTGGCCACCTGCATGGAGCCTGCTGCCAAACTACCCCACTGGCTGCCCCAGTTCGCACTGGCAGCCTGCACGAGCGGTGCATTGGCCGTGGGTGTGCCCGCGCTGTTAGTGTTGCCAGAGTTTTGCAAGGCGGCGATCACCAAAGATTTATCAGCAGAGGTGGTGAGCGGAACCTGGGTGATAGCATTTCCAGTGCGACTATTGAATGCTCCATAGCCGGGCCGCGTGCCAGACAAGGCATAAGCCACACCGAGTCCGCCATTGGGGTTGTAGCCAGAGATGCTGATGCCACCAGTGCCGCCGACGGCTGGGTTATCCAGGTAATAGATAGCGATGGTGCCATCATTGTTGCCACCGGTTTGCTGCACGGCCTCGATCATCTGTACGCCGTTGTAGCGCACGCCGAAAGTCATCGCAGGCTCATTATTGGAGTGTTCCATGGCCACAATCACGACCACTTTGTCCTTACCCGCAGCGTTAAAGGTACCGAGTCCGGTGGCCGCTTTGTAACCATTGCCGCTAGCGACGTCGAACGTCTGGGTGGCATCAATGGTAATGGTGGAGGCCAAGCCGGAGGCCGTCGTCGTGGTGGAGACGGGAGCTGAGGTGGCGCTGGTGAGTGTGCCTGCCCGCATGGAGACGGTGTAGGTATAAGTCGTGCCAGCCTGGAGGCCTGTATCCGTGTAGGAACGGGCGGTTTGCCAAGCGCTGGAGGTGGCCCCAGGATTGCCCGAGGTTTCTGTAAACATGTATTCCACAGAGCCTCCCGTGTAGCCATAGCCGACTTCGCCCATCTCTGCGGTCATGGTCACGGAGGAAGAGCTATTGCCTTCCGGCGGAAGACCAAAAGTGGCCGTGGCAGGCATCAGGGGCCCCCAAGCGTAGAGCACGGTGGGCGTGGCAGGCAGGCCCACGTCTTCCACGTTCGGCGTGGAGAGCAGCTCGATACGAGTCACAGCGCCATCGGCAGCAGGAAGATTGACCGCCTCAGTTTCTATACTGGCACTCGTGGTGAGCGATTGGCCTGTCAGCGCCGAAGCAGCAAGCATGTAGGTTTTTGTCACTCCGCCCTGCACCACACGCACGCAGTAGTCGGAGCCATTCGTGGGGCTGAAGATCGACTGCGCAGCTGTGCGATCAGCCGTAACTGCGGGATCGAATAAACGAATCAAACCTGATGTGTAGGGGCCAACCGGCGGATAGACCATGTTGATGGCCGGCTTTGAACCTGAAACGGTCGCCATGATGCTGATGACCGACACATCCCGCGTGGTTGGATACTGCACGCCGTTATTACTTACAGCCGTGGTGTAGGCCCCGGCGGTTTGGTTCCACTGCGCCCAACTGCCGTTGCCACTATTGAGCGTCGGATTCCACACCACCACATGGCCGTTCATGTAGTTCCGCATCTGATTCACCGAGTAGTCGGAGAAATGGTTCATGAGATAGCCCGCTGGCTGATAGCCAGTGCCGCCGCCCTGCATCGGGTCCACGGTGTAAGTGCCCACCGGCTTGCCTCCCACATTTCCAGTGACCGTGACGGGTGGGATGAAGGCATTTGTAGGCTGATGAAACGCCCAGGCCGGCCCGGCATGTGTCTCGTTGTAATTGGCGGGCGCTTGGATGCCGTGCATATCGCCTTTGTAGGGATACGCACCGTTGTCACCCCAGTGCGGCAAAGACAGCGCATGGCCCAACTCATGGTGAAAGATGCCGATGTTAGCCCCCGCACCCACGCCCGCAAAGCCGCCCGCCTGGCCACCCGCGAAAGCATTGTAAACGTTCAGGTAATACAGACTCCAACGTCCTGCTGTGCCCGCCGCACGCTTCAGCGCTCCATTCCACTCCAGCGCCGCCGCCTGCTCTCCATCAAAAGCGAGCCCCGTCTGCGCTTGATACTCCGCCTTGGACTTGATGCGCACGGCCTGCGCACTCACGTCCGACCGGGGAGGAATGACCAGCTCACGAAACACCGCATTGTTGAGCCTCCGCAGTTCAATGTCCGCTACTGGCCATTTGGCCTCCAGTTCCGCAAAGGTGCCGCTGGTGTAGTCCGAGAAATTGCGCGCGAAGTAATGCACGTCCGTCATGGTCATGATGACCTTCGTCGGTGCGCTGACCTTCATGTTTGGCACCGTCGTCATGACCGTGCCCGCATTCACCGTCACCTGCAGGCCTACTTTGACCCACGCGGCAGGTATCACACCCGTGAAACTGTTTGCCGTCGAGTGTTGCACCACCCCCAGGCCATCCGGGATCGAAACCGGCAAAGTCGCCGGCCCCGTGAGTGGCACGGTGAGAAATTGACCATTCAAACTCAGCGTGGCAAACACCGATGGCGACGTGGGAGCCACCGGATCAGTCACATGGGCCTTAATAAACACATCACGATCCGCCACTGTGCCGAAATAAGGGTTGTCCGCCTTGTGCACATGTGTCTGGGCAAAGTAGATCGCATCAATCGAAACCGCGCGTGCGGAGAGCGTGGCTAAAAATAGGGTCAGAACGAGAAAATACTTCATATTGAGTATTTTCCGGATTTTTGAGCATCACAGCAATGCTTTATCCATTTTATACCTGGCCGAAAAACGGCCAGGTCTTGCCAGATTTACGTAGCATATGCTACTTTTTGCCCTTCCCTTTGCCCTTGCTCTTGCCCTCTCCCTTTGGGCGTCCCTGCGGCACCTCTCCACGCTCTAGGGCTCCATAAGCCTGTTCACCCAGTCCCGCTTTCACATGGGCCTTCAGTTCCGCTTCAAGCTGCCCAGCAATCTCCGGCTTCTGCTTGGCGGCATCCCGAGTCTCTCCAATGTCATTCTTCAAGTCGAAGAGCAGGCCCTCTTTCGTATCCCAAAAATAGAGCAACTTGTAATCGCCGCGACGGATCGCGGACTGCGGATGAAGCACTTCAACGGCCTGATGCCACACCAGGCGGTCAATGGGCCGCTTCACCGGCGCGTTTCCCCCGCTGCCGAGCAAAGACTTCCAGCTCCCCCCTTCCACTCCTTTCGGCAGGCCAAAGCCCGGTGCGGCATAGTCGATCGCCGTGGCCATGATGTCGTAGCTGATCACAGGCACGTCGCTGCGGGTGCCTCCCTTGACACCCGGACCCCGCACGATGAGTGGCACGCGAATGCCGCCCTCGCCGAGGTCACCTTTGCCGCCGTTGAGGATCTCCGTGCGGCCACCGTTGTCGCTGCTGTAGATGACGAGCGTTTCATCGGCGATGCCGAGCTCGTCGAGCTTCTTCAAGACCTCGCCAATGCAGGCATCAAAGTCTTCCGTCATCGCTGCCATTACAGAGCGATCTCCTCTGCCGCCTTTGCCTGCTGACGCCATGCCTTCATACTTCTTGATCGTCGAAGCCAGTGCCTGCGGTGTCTGATGCACAGCATAGTAGCTGAGTTGCAAATAAAACGGATGACCACTCTTCACCTGCGTGTCCATGAATGCCTTGGCTCGCCGAGTGATGCTAAAGGATTGCTTTGGGTCCTCGGGATCAGCCGTGTCACCATCTTCGTTCATCGTGATTCCATCGCTCACGTCGTAGCCCATCGACTCCGGCGTGTGAAACCACTGCCACTTGCCGAAATGCGCCGCCTTGTAGCTGCCATCCGCCTTCTTGAGCGTGTTCACGAGCGAGTCCGTCACCGGTGCGCTCCAGTTCCGCGATGATTTGTCCGGTGCATTCAGTGTCGTCGTCGTGCGTCCCATCTGGATCGCAGCCCGTGAGCACTCGCACTTGCAATGTGCCGCGTAAGCCTGTGAAAATGTCATCCCCTGTGCCGCCAGCTTCTCTAGATTGGGCGTCTTGAACACGGCGCTGCCGCTCAGCGGTTCATCCGCCTTCATCCGCACAGAAGTGCCGCTCCAGGACTGGTCATCGGCGAGGATGAAAAGAATGTTAGGTTTCGCTGCTTGAAGCTGGAAGCAAGAGGCAAGAAGCAGAGGGAGGAGGAGTTTCATGGGTAAATTGAATAGCTGTGTTCAACGGTCGCATTCGCCATCTCGCCGCGTGTTACGCCAGGCACGATGCTTCGCACGTAATCCACCTTGGCTTCCTTTTCGCCGACCGTCACGCGCACATGGCCGCTGCTGCCGAGGATGACGCCGGTGTAGCCGTATTCCTCGGCGCTGCGTGTGCCGCCGCTGGGGTGGCCGGGTTGGGGGACTTCTTGGTAGATGATGCCGTCGAGCTCTTCTTTGACGAAAAGATGGTCGTGACCGTGGAAGACGACGTTCACGCGGTTTTTGACGAAAAGCTCATGAATCGGCATTTCCCAGCCGGGGCGGTTTTGTTTGAAGCCTTCGCTGCCGTCGGCGTTTTGGCCGCCCCATTCCATGTAGGCGGCAGGTTTGGCTCCACCGCGAACATCGCGGCCCAAGCCGCCGACGAGATGATGAATAAAGACAAAACGCATCGCTGCTTTACTGCTCGTGAGCGTTTTGGTGAGCCAGCGATACTGCGTTTCACCGAGCGTCATGTCCCAGCCGGAGGCTCCGCGCTGCATGGTGGACCAAAAGGGATCGAGGCCGATGAAAAGCGCGTTTCCCCATTCAAAGGCGAAGTAGCTGTGCTTGTCGTTTCCATCGGTGGGATTCGGAAAGTAGGTGTGGCGCTGTTTGAGCGACCAATCCGACATCTCCGGGTCGCTGCCGCGCTCACCGTCGTGATTGCCGAGCACCATGAAAATCGGCACACAGTGCGCCATGCGGCCCATGTAGTAGCGCTGCGCTTTGTATTGCGACTCCGAGCGCGTGTAGAAGCGGCCAAACTTGTCCACCATCGTCGTATCGCCGAGGTCGATCATGAAGTCGGGCTTGTCGGTGAGCATGTTGGCCAGGGATTGCTGGTAAACGCGCACGTCGGTGTTGTTGTCGAGGTGCGAGTCCGCCTGCATGACGAAGGAAAACTTCGATCCGGCCTTCCGCTGCGTGTGAAAGCTGCGCATCGCGTCTTGCACCGCCTCGCCACCGGCGCGGCGATAGATGAGGCGGTAGTTGTAGCTCGTGTCGGGCTTCAAACCTCCGAGCACGATGTTTTGAGGCTCGCCAGCCTTCAGTTTCAACGCAGATGTCTTTAATCCGTCGCCATACTCGATGAAGGCTTCCATTTCGTCCCACGCGAGCACGCTGACGGTCACTGACTCCGCTCCAGGCCGACAAAGCCACAGGTTGAATAGATACGGCGGCACTACCGCAGGCTCGACT
The DNA here is from genome assembly GCA_026397605.1 of Verrucomicrobiota bacterium. Lineage (GTDB taxonomy): Bacteria > Verrucomicrobiota > Verrucomicrobiia > Verrucomicrobiales > Verrucomicrobiaceae > Prosthecobacter. The sequence goes on from JAPLUM010000724.1 coordinate 9,656, forward strand.
TGACCTCCCTGGCCTGCGCCGCCTTTCGGCTTCTCCTCCGGCGCGGCGGCGATCAGCAGCAAGCCGAGCGAGGCAAACCCAAGTGACATGAAGAGTGGCTTCATGGCTTTTTGCCTCCTTTCTTCCCACCTTTACCACCTTTGCCGCCGCCCTTCATTGCAGGCTCTCTGGCGGGATCGTAGTTTGGATTGGGCTTCGGCATTTCGGCTCTGACTTCTTTCAAATAGTCCGCGAGCTGCTTGGCGAGCGTTGCGGCGAGTTCGGGCTTGGCGGCGGCAAGGTTCTTGGTCTCGCCGATGTCGGCTTCGAGGTCGAAGAGATGGTTTTCACCCGTTTCGTAGAAGTGGAGGAGCTTCATGTGGCCGCTGAGGATGGCCGAGTGCGGTGAGTCGCCTTGGTAATGCGGGAAATGAAACACGAGCGGCTCACGAGACCGTTTCACGGGTTCGGATGAGCCGCTGAGCAAGTGCGTGATGTCGCCGCCTTCGAGTTGCGTTGGGAGCGGTGCCTTCACGCCGGCCCAACGGCAAAAAGTCGGGAAGAAGTCGTAGCCGACGACTCGCTGATGGCACCACGAGTTAGGAGCGATGCCGGGTCCGCGGATGATCAAGGGCACGCGGATGCCGCCCTCCCACACATCGCCTTTGCCGCCATTCAGCGTGCGGCGATTCGAGCCGCCGTTGTCGGACATGTAGATGACGATGGTGTTCTTCGAGAGGCCCATGGCATCCAGTTTTGCCAGAAGCTCGCCCACGCCGCGGTCGAGGTCTTCCGCGATGGCGGCGCGGCCGACTTCCTTGTCGTTTCCGCCTGTGGCGAGCTTCCGATATTTCTCCAGCAACGCCGGTGTGGCGTTCTCGGGATAATGCAGCGCGTTGTAGCTCATCTGGATGAAGAACGGCTTCCGGGCAGCCTGGCTCCGCTTCATGAAATCCACCGCACGCGAGCCCATGCCAAAGATGTCCACCGGGTTGGGCGGCAGATGCGGTGCGGCGTCTTGATTGCCTGTGTCGCCATCGCTTTCGTCGTAGCCGTGGGCGGCAGGTCCACCGCCGGAGAGATGCCATTTGCCGTAGTGGGCGGTCGCGTAACCCGCCGACTTCAGCATCTGCCCGATGGTGACTTCGTCATCGCGAATGCTCTTGCGATTGTCACCTTCGATCAAGCGATGACCCAGTTCCGCCGGAGCGGCCTTCGTCCATCCGAGGGCCGCGGGATTCCGTCCCGTTTGCAAACTGATGCGTGTCGGCGAGCACACCGGCGCGGGCGCATAAGCCGCGCTGAATCTCATGCCCTGCTCCGCAAGCCGCGCGATGTTCGGTGTCTGCACGAAGCTGCTTTTCGAGTCCGGCATGTCCGGGTGCATCTGGCAAGAGAGCCCGCTCCAGGCCTGATCGTCCGAGAGCATGAAAACGATGTTCGGCGGCGCGGCGACGAGAGATGCCTGAGCCAACAGGAGACAGCAGAGGTAGCGGAAAGGTTTCATGGTCAATGGATGAGCGCCAACTCTCGGAGTATGACACAGAAACTGTCAGCGGAGCTTCAAGGATCGCTGACGAGTTTGTCAGGATTGGGTCAGCGAGCGCAACTTTGTCAGCCGCTTCATGCGCCTCAATCACACGACTGGCACGGGGACTGTGCAACCGGGAAGAGCGGACCGGCGCTCCTTCCACGCGCTTTTCGACGAGCATGCGGAACATCCGTCAGCTCTCGGCGTTACAGAACAGCCATGCGTCTCACCCTCCTCCTCTTCTGCTTTGTCTCGGCAACATTCGGTGCCACACCCGTCGTGCGCAGTGTGCAGAGTGGGCCTTGGTCGGCACCTGCCACATGGGATGGTGGCGCTGTTCCAGGCGCTGGAGTCGCAGTTCTTGTGCGCTCGGGGCACACCATTACCTACGACGTGAAGGCAACTGCGGCCATCCGCTCACTGCACATCGCGGGCACGCTCACCTTTGCCACGGCTCGCGATACGCAGCTCAACGCGGGCCTCATCCGTGTGCAGCAGGATGAGGGCACCGATGAAGACGGCTTCGAGTGCGACGCACACATCGCCGCAGGGGACGCACGCGGCGCTTTGCTCATCGGCACGGCGGAGGCACCCATCCAGGCGAAGCACAACGCTTTGATCCGACTCGTGCTTTTTGAGGGCATGAATGCCGAGTCGCTGCCTGCGGTGGTGGACTGCGGTGGGCGCATGGAGTTTCATGGCGCGGAAATGAGCCGCACCTGGGTCAAGCTGGGCACCACGGCATCCAAAGGTGACTCCGTGCTCACTCTCGCCGAACCCGTGACGGGCTGGAAAGCGGGCGACAAGCTCGTCATCGTAAGCACGAACCGCCAGAGCAAGCATCCCGACAAAAAGACCTTCCGCGAGCACGCTCATGACCTCACGGAGACTGAGGAACGCCTCATCAAAGAGGTGAAAGGCCCCCAAATCACGCTCGACACGCCGCTACTGCACACCCACATCGTCGAAGGCCGTTATCGCGGTGAAGTGGCCAATCTCAGCCGCAATGTCATCGTCGAGTCCGCTGATCCAGCGAAGGCTCGCGGTCACACGATGTATCATCGCGGCTCCAGTGGTGCGATCCATTACGCGGAGTTTCGTCACCTCGGCAAAGAGGGCGTGCTGGGCCGCTACAGCATCCATTTTCATCTCGTGCGTGACAGCATGCGCGGGGCCTCCGTCATCGGTGCGAGCATCTGGGACAGTGGCAATCGCTGGATCACTATTCACGGCACCGACTACCTCGTGGTGCGTGACTGCGTGGGCTACAAGAGCATCGGTCACGGCTTTTTCCTCGAAGACGGCACGGAGGTCTTCAATGTGCTTAAACAAGTGCTCCCCTTCGATCACAACGATGGTGCAGGTTTTTGGTGGGCGAACTCGCTCAACACCTTCACCCGCAACGTCGCCGCTGATTGCGACGAATACGGCTACCGCTTTGACGCCGTCGAGTCGCCCGAGTTCTCGCTCACACTGAGCGTCCCCACCGCTAGTGGCGAGCGAAAGGGCACGGACATCCGCACACTGCCCTTTGTGCGTTTTGAAGGCAACGAGTCCCACACGCAGCGCCGCCACGCTTTCAACTTCGGCGGCTTTGGCGCTGAGGGTCGCAATCGAGAAGACAAGGGCAGAAACGAAGGCGTGGCAGGTATCGGGCCTGATGCACGTCATCCTTTCATGATTCGTGATTACCTCGCCTGGGACGTGCACTGGGCACTGCATCCGCGTCCGCCCTGCGTGATGGTTGATGGCATGGAGGCCGCGCATTCGCATTATGCGCTGTGGTTCGCCAATTATGACCGCCACGCCTATCGCGGCATCAAACTCACCGATATCACGGTGAACCCCGATTTTCAGCCACTCGGCACCCAGCCAAAAGCAGCCGAGTTCCCCGGCAAACTCCAACCCGTGGATGATTTGCCACCACAGACCATCATCACGCATGTTTTGCCGCAAAAAGACGGCCAACTGCTCATCCGCGGCACCACCGCTGACAACGGCGACGTGAAGCAAGTGCTCGTCAATGGCAGCGCCGTCACTGCGACGGCGAAAAACTTCGCTCAATGGCAAGTCACACTGCCAAAAGCCGAGAATCTCACCGCCAGCGCCGAAGACGCCGCCGGAAACGCCGAGGCAAAGCCGCATACTCAAGCCGCGAACCATTGACCATCACGGCAGGCCTTGCAGATGCTTGCCAAACCACTCCAGCTCCACCCGCGTGGCCTCATCAAATCCTTCGCCATACACACCGTAGTGCGTGATGCCTTTGATGACGTGCAGGCTTGATGGCACACCGCGATCACTCAGCGCCTTCTGCACAGCTTCGACGGTGGCGTTGCTGCTGAGTTCCTCATTCTCCGCGACGACGAAGATGGCTGGCACGTTGATCTTCGCTGCGGCATCCAGCGCACTGAAGCCGATGTTCTTGGATGGATTCACACGCATGTTGGCATACGTCGCCATCTTACCGCCGAGCTTGCCCGTTTCGATCGGCACGGGTTCGGTTTCGCCACGCGCTTGCTTGGTTGCTAGGTCATAGGCGGCCTTCATCGCCGCAGGAGCACGCACGCCGCCCATGCCGGGCACTTGCGCGGCAACACACTTCACACGCGGGTCGTTCCCGGCCACCCAGGTCACGAGTCCGCCGCCGTAGCTGCTGCCCCAGAGGCCGATGCGCTGCGGGTCCACGTTTGGCTCGCCCGCGATGAAGCTGATGGCAGCGCGGATGTCCGCCGTCTGGTCGGTGTAATTCATCTGCCAGCGCAGGGCTTTCACCTTGATGGTTAGCTCGTTGTTTTTGTCAGGCTCGGGCTGTTGCTCCACAGCCATGAGCTGGCTCTCACTGAGTCCCCAACCGCGATAGTCAAAGGCGAGCACGATGTAGCCCTGCTGGACAAAAAGTGGTGCGAGCCGTGCCTGCGTGCCGCCTTTGGTGCCACCCGTGCCAGCGCAGAGCACGAGGGCGGGCAGTTTGTCCTCGGGCTTGAGATTCTTTGACAAATAGAGGTCGCCCGCCATCCGTGTGCCATCGCTATAGACAGTGACAGGCCGCATTTCGACGGTCTCCGGCAGCGGCTGGCGTTGACGTTTGCCTTTGGCTTTGGGTGTTTGTGCGGCGGCGGTCAAGCTGAGCACGGTGAAGAGGATGAGTGCGAGTTTCATGGTTGAGTGATTATGGTTGGGCGAGGACAGGGACGGTGAGATACAGCACGCGCTCGATGGCTGTGCCGTCGGCGGTGCGGAGCTTGAGATTGAGCTGGAGCTGCTGGCTCTTGCGCATGTCGGCGATGTCGAGCGTGAGTGTGCGGGCATCGGCGGAGAGATGTGCGGCCTGGAGGGTGAGTTGATCGCGTTTCGGCTGCTTTGGCCTGGTGACGGAGTAGTCGGCGGAGCCGTAAGCGCCGCTGTAGAAGTAGTTCCAGCGCTCGGCGGTGATGTCGCTGACGGATGGCGCGGCGAGTGGCTCGGAGAAGCGCAAGGTCACGCCTTTGGTGCTCACCGCGAAGTCCACGGGCAGGTGCGCGGGCTTGCCGGTGTAGCGCACGCGGTAAAGTCCGCCCATTCGTCGTGCGGTGGTGAGCCAGCCGCGCAGGCCGGCGACATAGACTTGTTTGTCGAGCGGATGCACACGTCCACGCATGATGCCGGTGTCGAACATGAGATTCATCGGCACCATCGCGGCTTGTTCGAGATCACCGACTTTGTGCCGCAGCGTGGCGAAGAGCGCGCAACGTCCGTAGCTGGTGAAAAGGAGCTGATTGCTGATTGGCCCCCAATTGTCCGTGATGGCCCAGAAGGGGGCACCACTGGAGTTGTCCACCATCCAGGGCAACCAGGCGAGCGGGCGGTCGTATGGCAGCTTGGGCACGGGATTTTTCGGGCCGTAGCCAGTGAAGCCGATTTGTTTTCGCACCGCAGGATCGCTGGGATTCACGGTGATCGTTTTGTCATTCCACGTCATCTCGATCTCGCGCTGCGCGGAGGGCATCATGCCGTAGAAGCCGCCGGGGCGGATGATGTCTAGTTTGCTCGATGGTTGCCAGTGGCCTTGCTGATCGCTCACGGCGATCTCGTCGGTCGGACTGATGGCGACGCCGTTCGGCACGCGCAATCCAGTGGCGATGATCTCGGACTTTGCGCCATCGGGTGACACTTTGAAGATCACGCCTTGATGCGGTGTGGTGATGTCCGGGAACCACGGCGTGGCTTTGCCGAAATAGAAATTGCCTTTGCTATCGGTCTGGAGGTCCAGGGCGTAGTCGGCGGGGTTGCTGGAGATGATGGTGTCGTTGTTGAAGTTCTCGTAGAGATCGGCCTCGCCATCGGCATTGAGATCGCGAAGGCGCGTGATTTGATCGCGGCAGATCGCATAAACTTCGCCACGCACGATGCGCACACCGAGCGGTTGATAAAGGCCGCTGCCAAAGCGTCGCCATGAGAGCTCATCGAGCTTGTCATCAATGCCAGAGACCACCCAGACCTCGCCCTGGGCAGTGCAAACAGCGGCTCGGCCATCATCAAAGAAATCAAAGCCGCCGAATAACACATCTGCCTTCCAGGGATTCTTCGCGGGCTCGGTTATGCGATCCACCACATAGCCCGCGTCATCTTTCGCACGTTCGCCTTTGGCGAAAACGGACTGCGGCCAAAGCGGGGCCGCACCATGTGTCAGCTCACGCAAATCCACGCGCACGGGCGACAAGGCGAGCGCTTCATTCGGTGCCGCTTGAGTTTTGCCGAGAGCAGCGATGTCGAGTCGAAAGGGCTGATTGGCCGTCACCGATGCTACTTTCAAAATCACGGAGCCTTTGCGCACTTCCCACGTCGCGCCCTGTCCACCCTCACAGGCAACAAGGAACGTCTGCCCAGCCTTCGGATCACGCACGATCACGCCCGACTCCATCTGCTCGAACACTGCGCCGGGCAGATGCATGACCGTCAGCGCAAGATCCCGTGCATCTTGCGCCGTCTGAAACGTGCGAGTGAAAACCGGCCACTGCTCTACGCGCTCGAAGTCCGGCAACTCCAGCACATCTACCTCGCCCACTGAGTAATTCAGCACCACTTGCCGCCCATGAACATACAGCCCTTTGTGATGCGCCCAGGCCTTCGGCAGCGGCCCGCGTTTGCCATCACGCGGATCAGCGAACGTCCCTTCACTGGCCCAACCCGGCACCTTTGCCGTGCTGAAGACTGGCGTCCCCGTCACAGTCGGCAGCGGCGCGTTGAAGCGCGGCACTTTCAATCCGTAGCCCTTCCCATTCGCGACCCAGCCTAAAGACATGCGCACCAGCTCCGAGTCATAACAAACAAACGCATCAGCGTCCTTGCCGAGCGTGATGACGATGCCTTTGTAGGCGATGACATCCTCCTCGCCGCGCCAGGGAATACAGCCCGAGTAAAACGGCCCACGCTGCTTCACCGTCGCATCCTCCTCCGGCGGCGCCTCAATCCCGATGACCTGCGAGGTGAGGAAGAATAGAATGAGTGCGCGTAGAAGCATGTGGTGGGCGGTAGAAACACCGCTCATGGCAATAGTTGCCCTCAAAGGCTACCCGCGAGCACGAATCGCTGAGTAACGGGGTGCGCTGATCGAACTCCGCGTCCATCGAGTTGGCGCTATTCACTTCAAGGGCGCACCGGAGACATCCAAATCCGGCTTCGTGTTCCAGCGCTGTTTCCACTCGGGTTTGTCGATCTTCGTGCGGAAGATGATGGTGTTGTCGAGGGCGATGTCGTCGCTCCAGATGAACTTGGCGCCTTCGAAATCGTTGTCGAAGTAGGGCTGCTTGGGATCGACTTCCTCGACGGTGAACTCCTTGGCGTTTTTCCAGGCGCTGTCGTCGGAAGCGGCTCTTGAATCACCTTCGGGTTCGCGGTGTCGCCATTCACCAGGGCGTTTTTATTCTCTTGGATCGTTAATCATTAGCGGCATTGCTTTGCTTGGTGCGTGGCTGAGGCGTTTGATTTGGTGGCTGGTGCGCTTGGCTTTGGGTTGCACCTTGCCGCTGCTGTGCAGCCACAGGGCGAGTTGCGCTAGTTCGCCGAAGCGCTGCGCCCCGGTCGCTGGGGCTTCCAGGCTGCTGATCCAGTCGCGCGTTTGCCACTCTCGCCCGTCTTCCTCCAACGATTGAGTCAAGGTGCGCACGATGCTTTTGACATGGGGGAAGCCCGTCGCCTCTGCCGTCGTCGGCAGCACCCAAACTTTTCTTTGCTCAAGCCGCCCGTGCTCGTTTTCTACTTCGCCTTGCCAAAAAAAGGGCGCTCTTGCGCCGGATTCTCTTTGCCTGGCACTGGCCGCTCCATGGCATTCTCGAAGCGCTCGCGTACTTCGGCGGCCAGTGTGGGATTGTTGTCTTTGAGCGCGAGCAGGTAGTCGCCTCCTTTGTCTTGCACGATGGTTTGCGCGATGTCGCTGCGCGTAAACATGGCATCACCCGTGACGGTGGCGTGATCGAGCGCGGGCACGCCTTGCAGCAGTCGCCGCGCTGCTGTGAGCTCGCCTTCCTGCTTGGATCCGTCATCTCCCTGGATGACTTGCGTGGGCTGTTGCGCGATGAGCCGCTGGGTTTGATTTTCAATCAAAGCGATGAGGGCAAGCCGATGCCCGTCCGCATCCGCCGTGCCACAGAGCACTTTGCCATCCAGCGCGAGGTCACGCGGCAGGCTCCCCTCACGCGCACTAAGCCACTCGCAGAGCGCCGCGTCGAAGCCGACGGCATCCATCTGACCGATGAGGTTGTAGTAGGCGTTGTAGCTGGGCACTTCATAAAGGCCGGTCTTCTTGCGCTTGATGCCACCGAGCGCACGCAGTTGCATCTGGCTCAAACTTTGCCCCAGGATGACGATGGCTTGGAGCGTCTGGCAACCGCAGATCATACCCAGCGCGAGGATGCTCAAGAGCTGCTTCTGCGGGTAACGCCTGCCGCCAAAGCCACGCGGATCAGGCAGCTGCTCAAAGAGCGCCATGAGGCTTTTACAAGTGGCTGCGCTAGCCTCCGTGCCCATGACCGCACCCGTGATGACGCCCTTCTGACACTCCGCAGGCAGAGGCGCAGGATCGGCGAGTATTTGGCGCGCACCTCTCACCAGCTCCAAGCACCAGAGCGTCTTGGGCGAATCATGCTTTTGATAAAAATCCCGTGCGTGGCGACCGCTGCCCGCCGTGACGCCAAGCTGCTGCCAGTTGGTGGCTTTGTAGCAGGTGCCTTGAGCGTAATGGGGATCGACAAACGTTTCCGCAATCAGAGGCCGATAACCAAAAGCCTGCAACCAATCCTGAGGCAAACGACGCAGACAAGCACCCAGCACTTGAGAGGCCAGATTGGGCTGAGAGCCGGGCTGCGTGAGCAGGCAAAAGCGGCGGTTTTGCACCACGAGTTTGAGTCGTTGCTTACGCAGCCCCAGGTTCCAGTCGATCCAGTTATCACGGTCCTTGAGCTTATAAGCCGCAGCGCCCCAAGTCAGCAGCGCCACCGTGCGGCCATCGATCTCAGCGAAGTAGCGCAGCGTATCACCTGCACTGCGCCCGCCTTTGAGGTAATGATGCTCACGCATCAACTCAGCGAAACGAGTCAGTTCATCCTCAGGGCAGAGCCTGACAACCAACAGTCCCCCGCCATCAAGGGGGGAATCCACAACCGCTTTAAAAGGGAGCATGTCCATCCAACATCCCCTAGACCCAGAGAGGCCGACTGTCTAGCACAAAGTGCCCCAACCCTGTTTTATCAGCTTCCCACACGAAGCGTGAAAACGCCCTGGTTTTTTCTGTGGCGTATAAAACGATTGATCGCTTTTATGACTCGGAGTGTAATCCGAAGGCGAAGTATTGGATGCATTGCCCGCACCGCCTGGCACGAAACCGAAACGCAAGCGATCAAGGATTTCTGACGAAAGAAGCGCTGTAGGAATTTTTGAAACACCCTCTGAATGTTGGATCACCGTCAGATTCTCATCGAAGGCCTGAATCTTGGCCTGCTTGAGAGTTGTTCCGTTGCTGAGAGGGATCGTCGCGAAGGTCAATCCAATGGTGGATTCTCTTACTTTTTGGATCGCTCCAACAAAAGCTTTGGCTAGATTATCCCGCTTATCTTCAAGTTTTTTAGTTTCTTTGCGAACCGTTTCATTCTCTGCTTCGATGATATGTGCTGCCGCGATTAAAGCTGAGGTTTCTTTCCGTAACTCCGTTAGCTTTTGAGCGCCTTTGATGGATTCTTCAATGGTGCCGAGTTCTTGTTGTGTGAGAATCAACTCCTTTTGAGCTTCATCCACATCCACTGTGTAATAAAAACCTGTGACACTTCC
>JAPLUM010000602.1 GCA_026397605.1 Verrucomicrobiota bacterium
AAAATTTTTGAAGGCCTTTTTCAGCATTTCGTCCTTTTGACTCTTCCCCCAGACATCCTCCGCCAGCTTCATCATCGTCTGATTGGGTTTCTGATCCGTAAGCAGCTTCTCCAGCAAATCAGAGGCCTCTTTCGGACGCTGGAGATTGACTAAAGCCCGCACTCGCATTTGCCGATCCGTATCATTTGTCACACCACGTTTTTCGAGTTGATCCAGGAAATACAATGACTCGGGGCGTTTCGCCATCGTCAAAAACTCCGCATTCATGCGCAGCGCATTGATATTGTCTGGGGACTTGATCACCGCTTCTTGGATCTTGGCAAACGCAGTTGGATACTGACCATCGTTGGCTAAACTCTTGGCCTCTTTGTACAATCCCTCGGCCTGCCAATCCCGATACTTGTGATGCAGCGGCCTAGCGTAAAGGAAGCCTAAAAGAATCAAGCCCAGACAGGAAATCACCAGCGTACTGATCGCCACCCAACGGGCTGTTTTGGACTGCCTATCCCGATGCGCCTGAGTCGGCGGTACTAGCCACTGCCAAGCCGTGATGAAAGGCCGCAGCAAAATAAATGGCTTCGGCTGTCCTTCTTGATTCGGATCAATCGTTTGATTGGTGAGCACTGAGTCGCTGAGGGGGTTGGTGTGACGAGACTAGACGCATTCTAGAGAAGGCCGTTCAATGATCAATCTCTATGCTGCTCATTTCCTGACTACCACCTGGCCATCTGCATAGTGCAAAAGACGATTTTTCAGACCTCGCCGACTTTGCCGATGAATAAAAACGGAGATATCACCGATTTTGAGATGGTTCTCCGCTGGCGCTGAAAAAAGAGAGATCCAGGCCAGCCGCCACCAGGACATACCCGCCATCTCCCCCTCACCACAGCTCATGTATTCTAAAGAGAGCACCTCTCCCGTGTGGAGATCCTCTTCTGCATGATACTTCTCCCGCAAAAAATCGGCGAACTGCTGCGTGAAGATAAAGCCACTGGGATGGCGCTGCATGTCTAAAGCCATGAGAAAAGAAAACGTCCTAGCCCCATCAAAGACCGACCACCGCCCCATGCAACCAAAGATTTGTCTTCCCTGACATCCAGCTGCCCAAAACCAAGGAACAGCGGCGTCCCCGCCGCATAGTAGCCATCTCGCTCCGTCGAGATGAGCCTCCCCTGCCCCACCAAGGAACAGCGGCGTCCCCGCCGCACCGATAACCAAGGCGGAACGCCTCTGGCCTACGACAGGCGTGGCACTTATCCTCCAACCAACACGCCGCCTAAAAGCAGAAATCCTCAGCTCATCTTGCGGAGCAAGATGGCTACTGTACGCCTACCGCCGCCCATTCAGAATCATCTCATTCATCTTCTGCCGCAGCGCCTCTAGATCGGCAAGCGTCGGAGGATCAGCAAACGCAGTGTCCAGGGTGCCGATGCCATTGGTGTTGGCGCTCGTGCCATCGATCGCGCAGTCGAGCTGAGCCTGACTGACCTCCCCTGCGGCACCCTCAAAGCCACGGGGAATGTCAAAAGTGAAGCGCACGTTGGATCCATCAAAGCTCACGGACACGGCAGCTGGTGTATTGGCATCCACCGTGTTCACCGCATCCACCACCGCCTGCGCAAAGGGCGGGCCCTGAGCACCCATCACCCCCTGCGTGCCCTCCTGCCCCTGCGGCAGATCAAAGCTGAAGTGCAGCGTGTTGCCGATCACACTCACACTCGCATTAGCAGGCGTGCCCTGCGGCAGCGTCTTCGTACTGTCCACCTGCGCGGCGGTAAGTGTCGGCACGGCGTCGATCAGGGCTTTCAGCCCATTGAATTGGCTGCGAAACATGGCTGATGTCGCATCAGCATTCGTGGCAGGGATGTTTGGATCAAAGGACATACGAAAAGAGAGAACCCGCCGCGCAGTGACGGGTTGGTTTGAGATTGGCTGACCCATGACTGCGCCACAGGTGGTTTGACTGCTTGATTGCCCGTTTAAGAAAGCGTGATGCTGACGATGTCACTCGCCAGCCCCACTTCCACGTTATCGATCACGCCCATGGCCTTGTACTCGCGCACCTCCGGCACGGCTGGGTTGGCCAGCGGAGCCGTATCATAGTAGGGCGATCCCGTATCGGCGATGAGGCGTATCCAGCTCAGTGTGCCACGCAGGCAGCAAAGCACCGCCACAGCATCCACACCGCCTTTCACAAACTCGATCTTAATACGACCACCATCCAGCGAGATCTTCAGCACTGGCTTGTAGGCGCTCGGGTCAAAGGCAGGTTCCACCGCTTTCAGACCGAGTACACCTTCACTGCC
>JAPLUM010000716.1 GCA_026397605.1 Verrucomicrobiota bacterium
AGGAACTGCAAGACAAGCTGGTATTAAAGCCACGCCGATTGAGAAAGAGAATCGTTTGTTCGCGCTTCTCCAATCGCAACGTGATGGCATTCCGCAGCTTTTCTGAAAGGATACCCGCGTTGGCTACGGAAACACCCATGCCTTTCCGACGTTCCAGCCGCATGTCCACGATGCGGATCAGTGGCATGGATTTCCCATCCGTACGCTTGGTCAAACGTAGCAGCTCATACTTGCCGATGGCGGCATTTTGAAACGACTCCAAGCTCGGCGTAGCGGATCCAAGCAGCACGGGACAGCGCTCGATATGACCGCGCACTACCGCGAGGTCACGGGCATGATAGCGCGGCGCATCCTCTTGCTTGTAACTGGGCTCATGCTCCTCATCCACGATGATCAGGCCCAGTCTCTCTAGCGGCGCGAAGATGGCGCTGCGGGCACCGATAACGATGTCGGCTCGACCTTCCTGAACCTTGAACCACTCATCGTGGCGCTCGCCATCGCTCAGATGACTGTGTAGCACGGCGATAGCATCTTTTTTTTCTGAGAAGCGCGCTTTGAAACGCTCAATCGTCTGCGGGGTAAGACTGATCTCAGGCACCAGCACGAGCGCGGTTTTACCCGACTTCAGCACCTCGGCAATGGCCTGAAGATAGACCTCCGTTTTACCGCTGCCAGTGACGCCATGCAGCAGCATCGGGCGCGCTTCTTTCGGAGCTTGCAGCGCCTTCATCACTGTCTCAAAAGCGACCTGTTGCTCTTCCGTAAAAGTAAGCGCTTGGCTTGGCAGGAACTCCTCTGTTTGAAAAGGATCACGCTCCACGCGCACTTCACTTCGGGTGATGTAGCCCGCTTTTAGCAGCGGCTTGATGATGCTCACCGCGCGTGGCAGATCTCGGCGCAGATCACTGAGCGTGGCCTCGCCGCCATGAGAGCGCAATGTTTCCAGGATGCGAGCCTGCATGGGAGCTGTTTTATGCAATTTATCCATCACATCAGCAGGCAGTTCTTTGACCAATTTCAAGTGGCTGTCGGTGAGGAACGTCTCCGGCTTATCCCGCACCGCCTGAGGCAGCATGCTGCGCAAAACGCGATGAACCGGGACGATGTAATACTCCGCCACCCAGTCCGCTAGTTTTAGCAATCCAGTCGTAAACATGGGCCGCGACCCCACAATGGAGGCGATCTCCTTCAGCCGAAGCTGATGCGGCGACGAATCTAGCAAAGCCATGACTACAGCGGGTTGGCGCTGATTTTGCAGCGGCACCATGACCCGAGTGCCGATCACCAGCCTGGCCATAAAGCGTTCAGGAATAGCATAATCCAGTTCCATGACCGCTGAACCCTCCAGCTGCACCCGCGCCACACCTGCTACGTGGCTCAACGGCTCCGCCACCATCCTGGACGGGGTGGCTTCTAGCTGGAAAAGGGAGGGCTCTGGCTCTGACACGCCCCTATCATGGAGCGGTCTGCGGATTCATGCCATGGCAGAAATGCGGACCAGAAAAAGCATCTGAAAAAACTTTTCAGATTTTTTGAACTCCTTTTTAAGGCCTGTGTCTGAGGTTACAGTCAGCTTTTCAATAATTCGTTCTGTGACCTGCCTCTGATTTCCGGGAGCCTGATGAGGCGGGCACAGGACAAACCTAGCGGATCGAGAGTTTTTCTCGATCCGCTTTTTTATGGGTTCGATCGACTGCCCAGCAATAACTTTTGATTCTGCGTTGCTCGTGAGGTATGGGCCGAGGCTGTATGTCTTTCACGTCCTGGCAATATGCTCTGTTTTTGCCCTTGGTTGTGGTTCTTTATTGGCCGCTCCCAAGACTGGGCCGCATGGGGCTTCTACTGGCAGCTAGCTACTTGTTTTACGGGCTTTGGGACCTGCGCTTTTTGGCGCTGCTCATGGCCTCTACTGGAATCGACTATTTTTGCGCCAGATCCATGGTCGGCGTGCGGGAAGGGCGCGGCAAAATCCTCTGCACCTCGCTGGCACCCATCGTCTGGCTGGGCGGCTGTGCCATTTTAGGCCAGTCTGTGGTATCGATCAGCTCTGCGAGCTTGATCGTAGCAGGGATTTTCCCGTTGCTGTTTGTGCCGATGCATGAGTGGATCTGGACGTGGTCGGAGGAAAAACGCCGCCGTGGCTTCATGTGGCTGAGTGTTTTGACCAATCTGGCAGTGCTGGGTTTCTTCAAGTATTTTGGCTTCTTTGCCAGCAGTCTCATGACGTTGCTGGGGGCTGCGGGTATCGATCCTGGATGGACGCTGCCGCACATCATTCTGCCCGTGGCAGTGTCCTTCTATACTTTTCAATCTGTGGCCTACGCGGTGGATGTCTATAAAGGCAAGCTGCAACCAGCCACCGACCTGCTGACGTTTTCGGCCTACCTAGCGTTCTTTCCCCAGCTGGTGGCGGGTCCGATCGAGCGACCTTCTAAATTCATGCCGCAATTCACCCAAGCAGCGCGCTGGGAGTGGGAGCATCTTCATGCAGGACTTCGCCTGCTCTTGATTGGAGCCTTCAAAAAAGTCTTCGTGGCTGACAATTGCGCCCAGATTGCCAATTACGTTTTTCATCCTGAGAGCAGCCCGAATGCTCTTTGGGCTATGCTGGGTATCCTGGCCTTTGCTTTCCAGATCTATGGGGACTTTTCAGGCTACACGGACTTGGCGCGTGGATCGGCTAGGCTGCTTGGTATCACGCTAAGCACCAATTTCCGCTTCCCTTATGTGGCCTCGGGTCCGTCAGATTTTTGGCAGCGCTGGCACATCACTCTATCCAGCTGGTTCCGAGATTATGTGTATATCCCACTGGGAGGAAATCGCTGTGGCCCAAGCCGTACGGTGGTCAATCTCTGGATCACCATGCTGCTAGCGGGTCTATGGCACGGAGCTAGTTGGACCTTTGTGCTTTGGGGAGCTTACCATGCTTTCATGCTAACGGCCTACCGACTCATTCCAGCGCTTGGTGCCCTAGAAATGGCCACGAACCGTGGTAAGCGCCTATTTGCCATCAGCTTCATGTTTATCCTGACACTTTTTGGCTGGGCCATCTTCCGCGCCCAGACGATCGGTGGGCTGGAGCACTGGATGCATGCCATGACCATCTGGACGGCTTCAGCCACCTGGTTCCGCGCGGCTTGCTGGCTGCTCATCCACATTGCACCGCTGATTTTACTCCAGATCGCCAGTCGTCATCTTGAGGACGAGTCTGAGCTGGGACATCTATCTTGGTGGGCGCGCGGCCTCATCTTTTTTGCTCTGTTCTTACTCTTCGCCAGCTCTAGCACGAGTGAGCAGGAGTTCATTTATTTCCAATTCTGATGCGCGCGTTCACTCGTAGTTTTGCTCTGCTGTTGATTCTCTGGCTGGCCCTAGAGTTGGCCACTCGATTTGTCTTTGTAGCCAGCATGGAAGGCCGCTTTGATTACGGCTATCATCCCACTGCTGGCTTTGAAGAAGTGGATGGGCAGGTGAATCTCAAACGCACCGGAGGCCGGCGCTTTTTCCCTCAGTCTTTTGAGAAAAAGCGGCCTGAGGGTGCGTATCGCGTCATGGTCATTGGCGACTCGGTGGCACGGGGAACGAGTGTGCAAGAGTCCTATGCAGGCTACCTTCAAAAAGAGCTGCAGGCCCAGGGAATCAAGGCGGAATGCCTCAATCTAGGCCTGCCAGGCTTTGGAGCGCGCCGAAAAGATCTCGTGGTGCAACAGGTGCTGAATTATCAGCCTAATTTGGTCATCCTGCATGTCGGCACCAGCAACGAATACGAAGACGAACGGGAGTGGGGCAAGAAAGAAAACTTCAAAAGCGCGCACCCGAAAAACTGGCTTATGCACTCTCTGGCCATGCGACAAGCTTACGCCATCAAGTCTGAAAAGATCAACGACCAGCTTTTACCTCAAACGGTGCGTGCCATTGGATCTGCTCAAGATGCAATGACAGAGGGTATCGCATCCCAAGATCCCGAAAACCAAAAACTCTGGAAACAGCTCGTCACGACAACCACCAAGCAAAGCGTGAAGCGCCTGCAAGACGCTGGCATCCCCACTCTCGTCGTAACACAAGTGAATTATGAGCTCCGTCATCAAACCGTCACACTAGATGATAGCTCACTTGCAGATTGGACTCCTCAACTTGTTGCTGACCAAGTGCTGCTTTTACCCATGAAAAGCATCTTCACACCAGATCAAGCTCGCGAGCTGTTTATGGACAGCGCTCACGTCTTGCCAGAGGGACATCGCCTGATGGCCAAATCCATCGCAACTCTTCTCGCAGAGAAAGCTTGGCTGCCCCTCGCAGTGAAGCCGTAAATAAAATGGCGTAGGGTCAATCAGATCTGATACAACCGCTGAATCAGACCTATCGATTTAGGTCCAGGCAGGGCACCGACTTCCATTTGATTCATGACGTAGGCAAAAGAGATGGCGTTTTCAGGATCGGCAAATGCTAAGCACCCGCCTGCGCCGGGATGACCAAAGGCCTTCAACGAAGGTCCAAAATGCTGGCGCAGCTTTTCAGCAGGTAGATCGGGGTCTTGTTGCACTGGGTCCTGCATGAAGCCTGCAGAAAAGGCGATGGGCGTGCAAAGAACGCTGTCTTCTTCCTGGGAGAGCGGCTCATTCAGCAAGGCGATCACAGAGGCTGGAACAATCTCACGCCCGCCCCAGGTGCCACCTTGAGCCAGCATGGCATAAAATTTCCCCAATCCCCGGGCGCTACCGACTCCGCCCATACTGGCGTAACCGCTTTTCCAGGTCTCGGGCAGATTGAAGTCACTGATAGCATTCAGGCCCATGGGTGAAGTAAAAGTACGCTGAGTCAGCGTGCCGCCTGTGCTGAAAGCCTTCAAAAAAACCTGATCTCCACCCGCGATGCTGATTTTACCTGGGTAGATCGTGGCCACGCGATCATGCTGGCCAGTGGGTAGGCCAATCCAGAAATCCAGCCCTAGCGGACTGCCGATGGTCTCGCGGAAATACTCGCCCAGAGAATCGACACCGGTGATGCGGCGGACGATCTCGTCCATCAGAAAGCCAAAGGTGCGAGCATGGTAGCCTTGTTTACTGCCAGGCTCCCAAAGCGGCGTTTGCATCTCGATAGCATCAATGACAGCCTCGTAATTAAAAATGGGCACTCTTTCATCCAGAGCGCAAAGCCCTGCCGTGTGGGAAAAAAGATGCGCAAAAGTCATCTCGGACTTCCCTCCAACAACGAACTCCGGCCAGACCTCAGACACGGGGCAATCCAGCGGCAGATCCGCCTCATGCAAAGCCATCAGGCAACACAAAGCAGCAGGCCCCTTTGTTGCCGACCAGACCGGGGCCAGAGTCTCAGCATCCCAAGCTTTTGCCCGCATGCGATCCATGTGACCCTGGGAGAGATTCAGGATCTCGACGCCTTGTTGCCAAATAGAAACCGAGGCGCCCAGCTCTCCGCGAGCTTGGAAATTTTCCTCAAACCAAGTGGTCACCTCGGCCAAGGCGTATGGAGGCGGCTGATACATGACGGACATTAAAGTTTGGCCAATTTTTCTCTCAGACTGTCCAAATCAGGATCTTTTCTGGCGTAACTGCGCAGATTACCATCCATCTCAAAAGACTGCTCCAGCAGCTTGAGCGCCTTTTCCTTTTGACCCAGCTGAGCCAGGTAGCAGCCGACATTGTAATAATAGACAGGCTTTGTTTTCAGAGCCGCCGGTCCACGCGCCAGCAGATCCAGGGCCTCGTGCGTCTGCCCCAGCTCGTGCAGGCAGTAGGCTGCATGGATGAAGCCTCCAGGCTCCTTGGGCTCCATGGTGCAGAGTTTTTGCGTGAGCGGCAGCGCCTCTGCCCAGCGCTCTTCCCCCATGAAACAAAGCGCTGAAATCTCCAAAGCATCCGGCCTTTCCGCAGCGGCGTCGGATAATTGAGACAGTTCCTCTCGGGCCTCTGGATGGAGGCCCAACTCGACGTAGCCCTGGGCGGCCTGGATTCGACGTTCCGACTCTGTCATGGTGCGCAATGTGCTATTTGAACAACAATGAGGCGACTGCAACAAGGCATTTGTCCCACGATTCTCACCCAAAGCTTGCTTCCTGCACTCTTCTGCCTACTCTCACACTCCCTTTATGGCCACCGCAAAGAAAGCCCCTACTGCCGCCCAACATCCGATCAACACCAAGCTTACCGCTGACGAAAAAGTCGAGCTGTATCGCAAAATGGTCCGCGTCCGCCGCTTTGAGCAGGTTTCCATGCAGCATTATCAAGCTGGTCGCATGGGCGGTTTCCTACATCTTTACATCGGTCAAGAGTCCGTCGCCATCGGTTGCGTCTCCCTCATGGGTGAAAATGATCACGTCATCACCGCCTATCGTGACCACGCCCACGCCCTCGGCGTCGGCATGAGCATGAACGAGTGCATGGCAGAGCTTTTCGGCAAAGCCACCGGTTGCTCCAAAGGTAAAGGCGGTTCCATGCACTACTTTGCTCCTGATAAAAACTACTGGGGCGGCCACGGTATCGTCGCTGGCCAGACACCTCTCGGACTCGGACTCGCCTACGGCCTGAAATATCGTGGGCTCAAAGGAGCCGCCATGTGTTTCCTTGGTGACGGTGCCGTCAATCAGGGAGCCTTTCATGAGTCCCTCAATCTCGCAGGCCTCTGGGATCTGCCCGTCATCTACGTCATCGAAAACAACGGCTACTCCATGGGCACCAGCCAGGAGCGCTCCTCTGCCTTTGACGGCTGCCTGGCCAAGCGCGCCGAAGGTTACGGCATCGCCTGGGATCAATTCGTCGGTGAAGACGTCTTTGAAGTCCGTGCCCGTGTGCAGACCGCCATCGACCGCGCCCATAACGAGAGCAAGCCGACCGTGCTAGAGATCCAAACTTATCGGTACCAAGGACATTCTGTGGCCGATGCAAGAGCCCAGAAATCAGGAGATAAAGATGGTTACAGAACCAAGGAGGAAGTTGAGCTCTATCAAAGCGAGCATGACCCCATCCAAATCATCAAACGCAATCTTATCGAAGCCGGCGTCGCCACCGAAGACCAGCTGAAAATCATCGACCGCGAAGCCCAGGCCGAAGCCGAAGCCTCAGGCGAGTTCGCCAAAGCCAGCCCCTACCCAGAACCCGAATCCATCTTCGACGACGTTTACTGGGAAGTGGACAACAAGACCGAAGCCGGTGCCACAGGTAGGCACTTCTTCAACGACTGAGGTCTAAGAAGAACCATCATTCTGTCCAAGGATTACAAGTCTTCACATCGGAAGGAAAGTCAGCCGTATTTCGCGTCACGACAACGAGGCCGTGCACTAGAACCGTGGCGGCAATCAGGCTATCCATCACATCCATATTGAACCCTTTGGCCTCGTGCTTGGCGTAGAGTTTCCCCCAGGTTTTCAGCGTCACCGTATCCAGGCCAAGCAATTGCTTGGCGAAATCAGTTTCTAAACGGAATGTACTGATTAAAGCGAGATCACAGCAATTGGTCAAGGAATGAGCTAACGATCCAGATGCTCTGCGGTGAATGGCCTTCTAGGAACGGAGACTACAGGCTAGAAAGCCCGCATCACTCTTCCAGATTCTAGCCTGCAAGGGGGTGCCGGATGTCAAAACGAACATCTTCTCAACGGAGATCACAATGCTTAGCTTGATGTGGAGTTGTTCAGGCGCTTGTATCAGCGTTTTATGATCTCGCTCTCCGATCTTACCGCCCATCTTAACAGTACTCTCCGTATCCAGGGGCTGCCGGACTATTCCAATGCGGTCAATGGCTTGCAGCTTGAGAACCGCTCAGGGGGCGTCAAGCGGGTGGCTGTGGCGGTGGATGCTACTTTGCCGGTGGTCAAAAAAGCTATCGCTGCGGGGGCGGATTTACTCATCGTGCATCATGGCATGTTTTGGAGCGGACTTCAGCCCTGGACTGGTGCGACCTTTGAGCGCATGAGCTTGGCTTTGGAAAACAACCTAGCCATTTACAGCGCTCATCTGCCGCTGGATGTGCATGCCGAGTTGGGAAACAATGCCTGTATTGCCCGCGCCATGCAGCTTTCTCCAAGCGGTGGCTTTTTGGATTACAAAGGCCTGTCGGTCGGCGTCACCTGCCACGCCGAGCTGGCGCTGGAGGAGGTTATCGCCCGCTTCACCTCCGCTTTGGACGGCGGGCGTATTCATGTCTGTGCGGGCGGGCCAAAGACAACTCGAAAAATCGGCATTTCTTCCGGAGGCTCAGGCTCTGAAGTCGCCGCTGCCGCGAAAGCTGGGGTGGACACCTTCATCACTGGCGAAGGTCCGCACTGGAGTTACACTCTGGCGGAAGAACTAGGCATCAATGTTCTCTACGGCGGCCATTACGCGACAGAGACCTTTGGCGTGAAGGCGCTGGCGCAACATCTCCAAAATGAATACGCCTTACCCTGGTCCTTTGTGGACCATCCGACAGGTCTATAAATAAGCCTCAAGGACTGAAAGCCCACTCAGGAGCATTGAGCATAGCCCAGAGAATGTCTTCCAACCGTTGACGCCAGTCTGGGTTGAGGAGGTCCGTGGGTTTGTCTCCCTCGCGGGCGGCGGTTTCTTGAGCCATACGCACATTGGTGGCTTCGGAGTCGAGGTGGTTGGACCAGCTGACGTATTTCTCAGGAACTCGAGTTGAGGCCTGACCTTTGTCCTCTGCCTTCTGAGTTCTGCCTTCATAGCCAGCGCTGAGATGCTTCACATAGAGCTCCTTTTCATCGGCACTTGGATGACGGGTGAGGAGCTTGAGGAAGAGTTGGTCGATGAATTGTTCCAGGCTTTGATCCGCTAAAGCAAGTTGAGTGACGCCGTGGTCGTCGCTCAAACGCGTGAGCCAGATGCCGACGGTGCCATTACCGAGGATGGCTGGCTGAAGGACGTTCGGGTCGGCATCACGTTTGCTGGTGGGGTCTTGCCTGGAACCGCGCCAACCAAAAGCGCTGAGCACGTCGGTGACAGCCTGAATGCGGGGTAGATTTAGGCTGGGGCGATCTCGCTCGTTGCTGGTGCTGGTGAGCATCCAGCTGCGGTGCGGTTTGCCGAGATGGATGGCGTTTTTGAGGTCGCGAGTGTTGTCGATGTCCAGGCAGACCTCCTCCGTTTTAAAAGGTTTGCCCGTGGCAGCAAAGAGACTATCCACGATCTGCTCGGCATACAGACGGCGTGGTGACGGGCTGGTGTAGAGCGGGCTGGCTTCCTTTAGCGTAGCATCGGTGGCGCGCTGATAAGCAGCGGAGTTCAGGATGATGCGAGCGAGGTGCTTCATGTCGTAACCACCACGCACGAACTCGCGTCCCAGCCAGGCCAGCAGCTCGGGATGCGTGGCCTTGCCCTTTTCCCAATCGTCCACCGGTTCCACGATGCCGCGACCCATGAAGCGTGACCAGAGGCGATTGGCCATGACTTGGGCAAAGCGCTCGTTCTGAGGTGCCGTGATCATGGTGGCCACTTAGGTTGCACTTTGGTGCCAGGCTTCAGCGTCACTTGGATCAGCGGCTTGCGGCCAGCGGCGATGATCTTATCCGTCGAGACTGTGCTGGTCAGTGGCAGCTCGATGGCCTTGGCACCGAGCATGGCCGCGAGATTAAACAAATCTTCCTGCATCGACTTGTTGGTAGGTGAGTCATGACAGCGGGCGCACTTCATTTCCACCCCAAGGAAGGCAGCGCTGGCGATGGTGCCTTTGGCAGCCATGGGCACGTCATTTTGTGAGGCGGCACCAAACCCAGCTGGTCCACCTAGGCGCTCGCTGCCTCTCTGCCGCAGCAGTTCGGTGACGAAGAGATCCATGGGTTTGTCGTCTTGCAGCGACTCGTAGAGCCACCAGCGGAAAGGGCCCGTGTTGTTCAGTGTGGGATTGAGGATGTTCGGGTTCTCCGCCAGCACATCCTGCCAATAACCCATCCAATGATCTGCCCAGCGTGGGTCGGCGAGAAGTTGGTCGATTACTGCGGCGCGATCTAGGCGTGATGGCATCTTGCCATCATCGACGGCTGGAAGCCTGCGCTCCTTGAATGCTGCGGCGATCTCCTCCAGTGTCGGAGGCACTCCGACCGTATCCAGATACACCCGACGCAGGAAGGTGAGGTCTTCGCTTGGCTCGGTGAGAGTGAGGTGATCGGCTTTGATCTCGGGCCAGTTAGCGCCTTCTTGGATCCACGTTGTTAGCTGCGTGATCTGATCTTTCGTTAGGCGCTCGCCTTTGGGCGGCATCATGTCGTCTTCGTCCTCGGAATGAATGCGGGTGAGAATGGTACTGTCCTGGGGTTTTCCAGGCACGATCCCCGCGCCGTCGCTCTTGCCACCTTTCAGAGCATCGGCCAGCGCATCCAGCTTCAGTCCGCCTTTGGCCTTGGCTCCGCGATGACACTCGATGCACTTGGATTCAAAGAGTGGCTGGATGTCTTTGAAGAAATCGATGCTGCCTTTATGCGCGGCTTGATCCGACACTTTGGCGATTCTCGCAGCGATAAAACGGTCGATCTCATTGCCTGATGGGAAGCCTTTCGGCAGCTCAGGGGCTTTGACTTCTTGAGACTTCGCCAGCCATTGCTCGGCGGCTTCGCGGCGCATGGCCCAGTACCTATCCGACTTCGCACGCAGACTGGCACGGGCCTTGGCATTCACTTTATCATAATGCGCGCTGCGCTCCGCTTCATAGGCCGCCCAGCCAGCATCTGTGTAGGGTACCTCTCGTTTTCCAGGCGTCAGCAGCTTCCAGGATTCACTGCCTTCAGGTGACCAAGCCACGACGGTCTCACCCAGCTCAGGACGTCGCGCGTTTTTGCCTGCGAAACTGCCCACCAGCGTCTCTAGCACGATGAATTGCGGCTTGCCCGTGCCGGTGATCTCACACCAAGCTTCCCGATTCCCAGGCGGCACAAAGCGGAAGTCGGGACCGAGATCGAGGTAATCCTTTTGATCCGCCACCAAATGATGTCCATCGCTGTCATTGGGCGGGAAAGGCGTATGCAGCACCGCTTTGCCGTCCACATACAGATGCGTGGCACCACGAGCCCGCAGCAACAGTCGATGTTTACCTTTCGGGAAAGTGACACTGGCCGCAGCCCGCAGGAGAAAGGGGATGTGCCGCTCTCCACGCACACCAGTATCCACATATTTTTGTGGGACATTCAGGAAGCCGAAAACGTCTTCCGTGTAGCTCTCGCTCGTCTTCGGCGGCTCATTCGGCCAGGCATTGGCTTCCGGGATGCCTTCCTCAGCCAGCTGAATCAGGACACGGCCAGCAGGCACCTCTTTTTTAGCAATGGCAGGTGGTGGCGAGACAAATTGGAAGCGAGATTTCAGCAGCGCGGCATCCACTGGACCCCGATAGATCGCGACATTATCCAGCCATCCGTTGAGAGCGTGGCTCGCTGCCAGAGTGGAGCCGTTGCCGATCATCACAGCATCCCCATCTGTCACCGGAGCACGATCCGTCGCGCCACCCATGTCCCAAGTGCCATCGGTTTCCCGTCCGTCGATGTAGCCTTTGATGCTTTTGGCTTTGCCAAACGTGTAGGTCACCGCCACATGATGCCACCCGCCGCCACTGATCCGATCCTTTGACCACCAGCGATGCCAGTCACCCTTTTTATCTGGCACACTAGCGCTATGAAAAAGAAACCCGACTTGACCGCCCTGGAGACGCAGCGCGTAGTTCTGATTGTTCGCCCCAAACTCCTTTGTGCCCAGTCGCCCTTTGCCGACGATGTAAGGCGTGGCAGCCGCATCCGCCAGCTTCACCCAGGCTTCCAGCGTCACCGTTTCATTCAGCCCAAACCGCAACTCCGCACTGTCAGGGACATTCAGCGGCGACTTCATGTCGAATTGCCGAGCTGTGTTGTCTTTCGCAAAGCCCGGATAAGTCGGCGCCCGTGGTCCCGCTTCTTTAGCCTCATCAAACTGCCACTGCATCACCGGCACCAGCTTCGGCTTATCCGCGACATCATTGCCCCCCGAGTCATTCTGAGCCCAGGCCACCGAGGTGAGAAAAAGAAAACTGAAAAGGAAAGCACGCGTCATCCCATCATTAACGGTGCTTCAAGCCATCTTTCAGCATAAAGCGCACCCCACTTTCGTGAGGGTGATAAATGGGAAGTCCGTCAGCTGTCCAAAACCCGCGGCAAGATTTCGCAGAGCACCGTAAAATAAGGATACTGTTGTCATAATTCGTTAATTTTGCGGCGAGTGGATCAGGTTGAATCAATTGCCGATATTGGTTTTGATTGCTCGCAGCTTTTGTTTCAAGATCTTTCCTGATGCGTTTC
>JAPLUM010000269.1:0-1551 GCA_026397605.1 Verrucomicrobiota bacterium
GGCGAAAAAGCGTCAGCTAGGTCCGCTGGCTGAGCGGGCGCAGGCCACGGGGAATGCGCTGCGGGGTGCGGATCATTTCAAGGCGGGGAAGGGGAGTTGCATCGCCTGCCATCAGATTGGTGATGTCGGTCGCGCCATTGGACCTGATTTATCGAAAATAGGCGCGATCCGGACGGAGCGTGATCTTTTGGAAAGCATCCTTTTCCCCAGCAATACACTGGCTCGTGATTATGAGGCGCATGCTTTTGAGACCAGTGATGGGCAGCAGAGTCTGGTGATCATCAAGAGTCATACGGCTGAAGGTCTGCTGATTGTGGACGTGGCTGGTCAGGAGAAGACTCTGCCACACAGTCAGATCCTGACGGAGGTCACGCTGCCAACCAGCCTGATGCCCATGGGCCTGGATGCGACGATGCCGGAGTCTGAATTGCTGGATCTAGTGGCCTATTTACGCAGTCTGAGGTGAAGGACTGATGGCTGGGCGGATGTTAGGGGCTTAGACGGATGCAATGTGTCTATATTGATCGTTGCATTCCTGTCACAGCAGCTAGACTCGGCACCTGTTTTTGTTTTCTCATTATGTCTCATAAAGTTCTCATCATTGGAGCCGGCGGCGTCGGTCGAGTTGTTACTCATAAGTGTGCTCAGCTTCCCGAAGTTTTCGGGGAAATCATGCTGGCCAGCCGCACTAAGTCGAAGTGTGACGCGATCGCCGCTGAATTGAAGCGCCCGATCCAGACGGCTGGCGTGGATGCAGATAATGTGCCTGAATTGGTGGAGCTGCTGAAGAGCTTTCAGCCTGAGGTCGTGATCAATGTTGCGCTGCCATATCAAGATCTAACGATCATGGATGCCTGCTTGGAAGCCTGGGTGCACTACATCGATACGGCGAACTATGAGCCGCGTGATGTGGCTAAATTTGAGTATCACTGGCAGTGGGCCTACCAGGAGCGCTTCAAAGCGGCTGGTCTGACGGCCTTGTTGGGCTGCGGCTTTGATCCGGGTGTGACCAATGTTTACACGGCTTACGCGATGAAGCATCACTTCAGCAAGATCGATACGCTGGACATTCTGGACTGCAATGCTGGCGATCATGGCAAGGCTTTTGCCACTAATTTTAATCCTGAGATCAACCTGCGTGAGGTGACGGCCAATGGTCGCTACTGGGAAAATGGGCAGTGGATCGAGACCAAGCCGCTAGAGATCAAGCGCAGCTTTTCTTTCCCCGATGGGATCGGTGCCAAGAATATCTATTGCCTTTATCACGAGGAGCTGGAGTCGCTCACCAAGCACTTTGATATCGGACGTGCGCGATTCTGGATGACCTTCGGAGATGCCTACATCAAGCACATGGAGGTGCTGGTGAACGTCGGCATGACCGGTATCCATCCCGTCAAACACAAGGGCGTGGACATCATCCCGATTGAGTTTTTGAAGACGCTGCTTCCTGAGCCTGGATCGCTGGGAGCTGATACAAAGGGTAAAACCTGCATCGGTAACTGGATCGAAGGTCTGGGCAAGGACGGTCAACCGAAGCGCTATTACGTGTAT
>JAPLUM010000269.1:1576-5398 GCA_026397605.1 Verrucomicrobiota bacterium
TGGGCAAGGACGGTCAACCGAAGCGCTATTACGTGTATAACATCTGCGATCATCAGGAGTGCTACGCTGAGACTAATAGCCAGGGCGTGAGCTACACGACGGGTGTGCCTGCAATGATCGCTGCACGTCAGTTGCTGACGAATCCGACTGAGTATCGTCAGCCGGGTGTGTGGAATATCGAGCAGCTCAATCCTGATCCATTCATGGCTGACCTGAATGCCTATGGCCTGCCATGGCTGGAAACATGGCCGACGGAGCCCCTTCCAGGTGAGTGAGGGGTCGCCCAGTTAAATCGTTAGACCTGCGATGCGCTGCATCACTTCGTCTGCGATAGCCTGATACATGTCGCGGCCCTTTTCGGCCGCGGCAGTGAGGTCTGGCTGGTAGCGCTGACCGACGACTAAGGTGATCTGGGCACGGCGCAGAAACTTGGCCTTCCTGGGGTAGGCCTCATAGGTGCCAAAAAGGCGGATCGGCAGGACTGGAGCGCCGGTCTTGGCAAGGAAGAGGCCGATGCCGGGTTCAGCTTTTTGAAGCTTGCCATCAAAGCTGCGGGTGCCCTCTGGAAACATGACGATCTTTTCGCCTGATTTAAGCATGCGTATGGTGCTTTTCAGGGTTGCGGTGTCTTGCTTTTCTAAATCCACAGGGATGACCAGCCACTGGCGCAGGATCATGGCGGCTAGAGGATGATCAAAGAGGGTCTTCCGCGCAAAGGAGCGCACGACTTCATCAAAGGCCTGACCAATGATCGGCGGGTCCAGAAAGCTGACGTGATTGGCAGCGATGATGGCTGCACCATCAAACTTCATGTTCTCTTCGCCAACGATGCGGAAATCATAAAACGACCGCGCAAAGGTGCGGAAGAAGGTGTGACCGAGCCAGTAGGTGAGATTGATGGAAGGGCCCATGGACTGATTAAGGGAGTCTTTCCATGACAGCTTGAACGGCTTGTTCAAGTGTCAAATGGCTATTGTCGATGACGATTGCACCCTCCGGAATGATGAGGGGGGAGGTTTTGCGCGTGCTGTCCAGGCGGTCACGCTCGGCAACCTGATCCGTGTGGCCCTGGGCATGACGGCGACTGGCGCGGACTTCTTCGCTGGCGTCGATGTAAAACTTCAGAGGACTGTCTGGGAAGACGACGCTGCCGATGTCCCGACCTTCCATGACCAGCGGGCCGAGTGTGGCGAGTGCACGCTGATCAGCGACGAGGCGGGCGCGGACTTCGGGCACGCGGGCGACGAGTGAGACGCCGCGGTTCACGGGGTCGCTATTCAGGTCGTCCTGGGTGAGTGCACGCCCTGCGATGGCGACTTGGGTTTGGCCATCAATGACAGGGGAGTCGATGACAAGGCTGGCGGCGGCTAGGCGGACGGCTTCTTGATCGTTAGGATCGACACCGGTCTGGAGTACGGCCCAGGTCATGGCGCGGTACATGTTGCCAGTGTTGACGTAGATGGCTCCGCGGCGCTGGGCGACGATGCGCGCGACGCTGCTTTTACCTGAGGCTGCGGGACCGTCGATGGTGATGACTTGCATGGAGGCGTGGTTCAAAGAATGGAATCCAGTTCACTCGGCATTTCTCAAGCGATCACCGACCTGACGAGTGACTCTGGACAGGACGCGGATAGGGGCTGCGCCATTGTCGCCTTTCATAAATAGAGCCAGATCGTGCTCAAAACCTGGGTAACTGGTGCCGATGCACTCAGAGCCTTCGATGATCGTCTCACCCTCGGCAAAGAGTCCGGCGATGGCAAAGGCCATGGCGATGCGGTGGTCGTGGTAGGTGCTGATGGTGGCTCCTTTGAGCTTTGCCCCGCCGACGATCTCCATGCCATCGGGGTATTCCATGACCTCGACACCCATGCGGCGGAGGTTTTCTGCGACTGCTGCGATGCGGTCGGTTTCTTTGACGCGGAGTTCCTGAGCGTCCTTGATCAAGGTGTTACCGCGAGCCAGAGCTGCTGCTACCGCGAGGATGGGCAGTTCGTCGATGACGTTCGGGATCTCTGCTCCGCCGATGACGGTTGCATTGAGTTCACCGCCTTTGACGACGATGTTGCCACGGGGTTCGCCGTCGCTATAGGACTCGTAGCTGGTGATCTCAGCGCCCATGCGCAGAAGTACGGATAAAATGCCAGTGCGGGTGGCGTTCAGGCCGACGTTTTTCAGGGTGATCTGCTGCCCAGGGCTAGCTGCGGCTGCGACGAGCCAAAAGGCAGCACTGGAGATGTCACCTGGAACGATGATGTCAGTAGCGCGTGGGACCTGACCGCCATAAACGGAGACGGCATTACCATCGCGGAGCCATTTCACGCCAAAGTGGGACATGATGCGCTCGGTGTGATTGCGGGTGGCCACGGGCTCGATCACGGTGGTTTTACCCGGAGCGAACATGCCTGCCAGCAGGATGGCGCTTTTTACCTGAGCGCTGGCCATGGGCAGGGTGTATTGGATAGCTTGTAGATTACCGCCGGTGACTTTCAGCGGAGCGCAGATTTTTTCTCCCTGACCTTCGACCTTCGCACCCATGAGGCGGAGCGGATCGGCCACACGTTTCATCGGACGCTTGGACAGAGAAGCATCACCGAACATTTCAGTGGTGAAATTTTGACCGGCTAAGATGCCTGAGAGGAGGCGGATGGTGGTGCCAGAGTTCCCACAGTCGATGGGACCTGATGGGGCTTTGAGCTTTGGTCCAGTGCCGGTGATGGCTAATTTCACCAGGCCGACGCCTTCGAGTT
The DNA here is from genome assembly GCA_026397605.1 of Verrucomicrobiota bacterium. Lineage (GTDB taxonomy): Bacteria > Verrucomicrobiota > Verrucomicrobiia > Verrucomicrobiales > Verrucomicrobiaceae > Prosthecobacter. The sequence goes on from JAPLUM010000269.1 coordinate 4,324, forward strand.
CTTCTAGAGGCTCCACAATAGCTCCCATGGCCTGCATGGCTTTGACCGAGCAGAGGCAGTCTTCACTAGGCAGGAAGCCTTCGATGACGGTGGTGCCATTGGCCATGCCCGCGAACATGGCGGCACGGTGGCTGATGCTTTTATCTCCTGGGACGGAGATTTCAGCGGGGAAGGATTTGAGTTTTCGGACTTTCAGGGTGGCCATATTAGAAACGAGACGCTGGGACGGTGTCGCGTAGGCTTTTGGCCTCGGCGAGGAATCGGCGGAGTTCTCCTTCGTCCGGCTTTTCGAGGATTTCAAGAAGCTCTATCAATGCATTCTGGGCTTCTCGCAGTTGAGCGGTCAAAGCAGCGCGGTTTCCCAGGGCGATGCCGGTCCAAAGTCCAGGATCTCCGCTGGCTACGCGAGTGGAGTCGCGGAAGCCGCCAGCTACGCAGGCAATGGCACTCGGGTCACTGCGCAGGGCCGCCAGGGTGGTGACAGCAGCCATCATGTGTGGCAGGTGGGAGATTCGCGCCACTTTCAGATCATGCTCTTCAGGGGACATTTCTAATACTTGGCAGCCCAGGGTTTCCCATAGCTGGCGTAGGCGTGCGGTGTCTGTGCCTGGGCGCGGTGTAAGTAAGCAGGCGGCTTTTTGGAAAAGATCAGCGCGTGCGACTTCGATACCGGTCTTTTCAGAGCCAGCCATGGGGTGACTGCCGATGAAGCGAGTGCCAAAAATAGGTTCTAATTGGTTGACGACCTGTCCTTTGACGCTGCCTACATCGGTGATCAGGCAATCTGCGGGCAGGTTGGCTTTTGCGATCTGTTTTGCCAGATCAGCCATGGTTTCCACCGGTGTGCACAGGATGATCATGGAGGCCCCCTCAGCGGCATCTGTGGCATGGGTGAAGAATTCAGCGTCGATCCCACGAGCACGGATGCCCACTTCTGCTTCAGCGCGGCGCGCCCAGAGACGAAGTTTTGTGTCAGGAAAGGACTGCTGGATCGCCAAGGCCAGCGATCCGCCAAGCAGGCCTGGACCATAGATAGTAATGAGGCGTTCTGGGAACATGCGGGGGAGATGCTTAG
>JAPLUM010000720.1 GCA_026397605.1 Verrucomicrobiota bacterium
ATCACCCAACGCCCAGCGTCCAACATCTGTTTGGTGCGGCCCTTGGTTGCCGATGTCGCCATTGCCATAAGCCCATTGCCAGTGCCAGTCGTAGTGAAATTGTGACCGAGCCACTGGAGCCACTGCGCGGGGGCCTGACCACAGAGTGTAGTCCACATCGACTTTTTGCGGTTTTCCGGCTGGATCTGTCTTGATGTCACGCAGGTCGTGGAATGTTTCTTTGATCACGCCATCTTTAGCTTGAACCGGTGCGGCGAGTTTACCAATCGACTCGCGCTTTTTGAAATTGATGCCTCGTGAAAGAGTGACCTTGCCGATGTGACCTTCTTTGACCCAGTTCATCGCTTCTTGCCACCCAGGGCTCGACCGGCGTTGCATACCATGCTGGACGACGACACCTCTTTTAGCGACTTTTTCAGCCGCGTTTAAGAGCTGCCGACCTTCCCAAATGTTGTGGCAAACAGGCTTCTCGACATACACATGCTTGCCATGCTTCATGGCCGTCATGGCGATGAGCGTATGCGTGTGGTTGGGTGTAGCGATGGTCACTGCGTCCACCTCGGGGTCGAGCATGAGCTTCCGAAAATCGGTGTAAGCAGTGACAGTGTTGTTTTTCTTGGCCTGACTTTCGACACCTCTCGCGAGCACGTTGCTGTCCACATCACAAAGTGCGACGATGCGCACGCCAGGGATTTCCTCCAGGCTCTTGATGTGACCGCCACCGCGACCATTAAAACCGATGACGGCGACACGAACGTCACCATTGGCACCGATAGGTGCCGAGAAAGATCGGAGTGCGGTGAGGCCGGCTGCGCCGACGATGGTGCCGCGCAGGAAGGTGCGGCGTGTGGATGGCTGTGAGTTCATGGCAGGGGTTTTACGCTTCAGTTTTTCTTTTTCCGCCAGCATGGTGCAGGCAGGTGAATAAGAAGGCTAACAAGTACGACGCGAACAGTGCAAACTTTCTTTTGCCCGCTTTCAGACCGCCAAAATATTGGCTTCAGTCACTTTCGTACTCTTCTTCTTGGTGGTCATTGAGGATGATACGGATACTACGCTCCTCTAGGGCGTCTCTCACGTCCAGAATATCTTGCCCGTCGATGCTCAACCATAGTTTGGCATGATCGCGTGATCGACCGTTGTGATCGGCATTATAGGTGAAGCCAAAGTAGCCATAAAAGGGCATGGATGTCACACTGGTCTGCGCCCAGACATCGACAGGCCGATCTTCGACCTCTAATAAAGCTAGCCGCGCTGCAAGAAGGGTGGCTCCAAAGCCTCGGCGGTGATATTCGCTGTGAATCATGCCGTGCACCAGAGTCGCTGCGTCAGAGTCACCGACAAGCTCCAGTCCACCACAACCGACGATGTCCCCATCATGTTCGATCACAAGGTAATAGGAGGTCCCGAGCTCTAGAAATTCCGTGAAAAGGGTGAGTCCATCAGCGTCCAGAAAATCAGGCATGTTGGATCTGTAAATCTCCAGACAGGCCTCCAAATCGTCGGCTTGGTATTCACGGATACGGCAGGCGACCAGTTTTGGCACGATTGCTTCCATTAAAGGAGAGAGATCTTGGAGTTCGTTATCGTCTTCGTTGTAGAGCATGCTTGGGAAGATGTTATTGATAGCTTTCGGAGGAAACTCAAGTTCTTCTCATATCCCAATGGCCTTTAAAGCCCAGGCGATGACGAGAGGAGTCGTGATCATGCTGACCAGAGTGGTCGCAAGGACACACTGGACGGCTGTGGGAGCGTGGCCGCCGTAATGACGAGCAATCATGATGCTAAATACGGCGCTTGGCATGGCTCCTTGAACAATGAGAATGCGCTTCAACTCAACGGCAAGTGGCAGATACCAAGCCGCAGCCAAGAAAGCAATCGGGATGAACCCTAGTCGTAAAAGTGGCGCTAAAATGGCAATGGACCACTTCATGCGTTCCTGCCCCCAAATGTCTGCGATGGAGGCACCAATGATGAGCACAGAAAGTGGAACGGCACAGGCCCCTAGCATGGCAAATGTATTGTGCAGGAACTGTGGCACATAGCTGTGCAGACCTGTGAAATTAAGCAGCAACGAAAAGAGAATCGTCAGAACTGGGGGATTCAGGGCCAGCTTCCAGGGCGCTCGACTCAGGCCTGTCAGCAATCCCACGCCGACGGTCCAGCAGGCCAGCTCCACGCCGAGGGTGAAGGTGAAAAGAACGCCCAGCGTGCCATTTTCAGGAAAGAGCGCCGTGACAATCGGGATCGCCACGAATCCATAATTCTGCAACCCGCATGAGACGGCAAAACTGCGTCGTCCCTCATGCTTTTGGAGGCCAATCAGAGGCGCTGCAAAATAGGAAACGGTGATACCCAGTGCCGCCAGCCCATAACCTAAGCCAGCTGCGATCAAAACTGGAACGGGATGCATGACCGTTTCGTTGCCAAC
>JAPLUM010000480.1 GCA_026397605.1 Verrucomicrobiota bacterium
CGGCCTGCTCGCCGCCTGGTGGAAACGCCGTCCGCCTTCCGAATGAGCCGACGTGATATCTATTACTGGAAATGCGACCGACCAGCGGCCTTTCACGGCACGCAGTCGCGTGGCGAGATGGATGCGAATTTGGCTGCGCAGCTCGAAATGGAGCTTCAAAAGCACTTCGATACGAAAAACGTCGTTTTGAGTTCTGGAGCCGGGCAGGGCAATCATCTCACTTGGAATGCTGAGGTGGATGGTAAGCCGCTTTTTGTCCGCGTGGAGAATGGACCGGAGAAGGATGGACATCTGGTCGTGGAGTCGGCTTTGCTGGATCGTGTGCGCGAAGCCGGCGTTCTAACGCCGCGTGTATTTGGGTGCGATGCGACGCGAAGCCGCGTTTCATTCGCGTGGCAGGCTTTGGAGCGGATTGAGGCCCCGGATTTGAATCAATGGTTCAAGCAAGAAACGCTGGAGGTGCCGAAAATCTCGTTCGATATCGGCGTGGCGGTGGCGAAGTGGCAAAAGATCACGTACGATGGCTTTGGGGTTTTAGAGTGGTCCGCACAGTCCCCTGTGCGGCGGCTCGAAGACCTGACGACGCCCGTACCGCACAGAAGACTGTGCGGACCACATTCCAGCTACGCTGACTATTTTCACCTTCGTCTGGAAGAGCATCTCCATTTTCTCACCAAGCGAGGCTTCCTCGCGAATACCGCCGAAATCCTTTCCGAAATCGAAAACCACCGCGCCTTGCTCGATCTTCCTCAAGGCTGCCTAGTCCACAAAGACCTCGCGCTCTGGAACATTCTCGGCACCGAGCAGCAGATCAGTGCTTTCATTGACTTTGATGACAGTATTGCCGGTGATCCGATGGATGATCTCTCGTTGCTGGCCTGCTTTCATGATGCGGCGTTCCTTCAAAGAGCCTTCGAGGGCTATCAAAGCGTCCGTGCCTTTCCGGAGCAGCACATGAGGCGCTTCTGGCTGCATCTGCTGCGAAACATGATCGTGAAAGCTGTGATCCGCGTTGGCTCGGGTTACTTTGATCGCGATGACGGCTTCTTCCTTATCGGCAGTGGCTCCACAGGCTCAAAACTGCGCGAAATGACACTCTCACGGCTCGCCTTAGCGTTGCGCGGGTTGCGAGAAGGCAGCGGCCTCGACATTCTCTCACCATGAAAACACACATCGGCACTTTTCTCTCCATCGGATCACCTGCGGTCACAGAACTCGCGGCGGAATGCGGCTTTGACTGGGTGCTCATTGATTTGGAGCACGGTTGCGAATCGGAAGCCGCTTTGCCAAATCAACTCCGCGCTCTTCGCGGTAGCAACACACTTGGCATCGTTCGCGTGAGTGCTCCAAATCCCGATTTGATCAGCCGCGTGCTCGATTGGGGCGCGGATGGAATCATGGTGCCGCATGTGAACATCGTGGCGGAAGCTCAGCATTGTGTTGATGCGGCCTATTATCCGCCGACGGGGCATCGCGGTGTTTCACGCACCGTGCGGGCTTATGGTTATGGGATGCGTTTGCCGGGGGATTCGCCACCAAAGCCGATTATCCTCGCACAGATTGAGACCGCAGAAGGTGTGTCGAATGTCGATCAAATCGCGGCGGTGGAAGGCATTGATGCCTTGTTCATCGGTCCGGCGGATTTGAGCTTCGATTTGAAGGCGCAGAACTCACCACGCAGCTACGACGATTGTCTGAGTGTCATCGCGAAAGCGGCCAGGGATCACGGCAAGGGTTGCGGCATTCTGGTGCGGCATGCGGATGATCAGGCGAAGCTGCTGAGCATGGGCTTTAGCTGGTTGGCGATGGATTCCGATCTGTCGCTGGTGCGTGAGGGGTTTCGAAGGAATTTGGCGGCGGCACGGAAATAGTCGCACTTCAGTCATTCTATTCTCGGTGCTGACAAGCCCATGTTTCTGCGTTTATAGAAAGTTTGTGTACTACTATTTTTACCTGACATGTTAACCCGCTTCATTATTTCATTCATTGTTCTGTGTAGCCAAGTCAACGCGCAAACGCGCATGATTGAGACCATGCCCAAGGGAGGGAAGGAGTGGAAGGCGCGTGAAACAAGAACGCTGGTGGGTTTCGATGTGAAGCCACTCACTGACGACTCTTTGACACGCTTTGGCGGCCTCATTGCCGATAAGCAAAAAGTGGAGTCGGCAGCGTGAAGCCGCGCGATGACTTTGATGCAAAGGAGTCCTTTGATCGTCTCTATGGCTCCACTGCTGTGTGGACGGACAAAACACTTCAGAATTTCCGCGAACTTGGCTTTCACGGCTGCGGTGGTTTTTCAGACCATGAGGTGCTGCGGGCGGCATCGAAGCCAATGCCATACACCGTCACGATGAATCTGATGAGCCTCTTTGGCAAAACGTTGCAGCTCACGCATCAGCAGCCTGGGCACACGGGCTATGAGCAGGATTGCCTGCCTGTGTTTCATCCCAACTTTGAAAAGCACTGCATGGAACAATGCGCTGAGCGTCTCGGCGCGATGAAGGGTGATCCCTGGCTCGTTGGGGTCTTTTCAGACAACGAAATGCCCATCGCTAAAGACATGCTCGACCGCATGCTCAAGCTGGATGACTCCAAGAAAGGTTTCGCCAACATGAAAGCTGCCGCAGAGGCTTTCATGGTTGGAAAAGGTGAGATCAGTGACGAGTTGCGCCAGCAATTTGTCGAACACGTCTATGACACGTACTTCCGCATTACCACCAAAGCAATTCGCGCTACGCTGCCGCATCACTTGTGCCTCGGGTCACGCTTTCATGGTCCCGCCGTGGGCAGCGCAGGTGCTTGGCGCGCAGCTGGTCGCTGGTGTGATGCTATATCCATCAACTACTATTACGTCTGGACCCCCAAGAAAGAGGACCTCGAAAACTGGTTCAAATGGTCCGGCAAGCCCTGTATCATTACTGAATTTTATGCCAAAGGCGCAGATAGTGGCATGGGCAATACCACAGGTGCAGGCTGGCTGGTAAAGACTCAAGAGGAGCGCGGTGCCTTTTATCAAAACTTTACTCTTGCACTGCTCGAATCCAAAACATGCATCGGTTGGCATTGGTTTAAATACATGGACAATGACCCTGCTGATCCCAAGACTGACCCGAGCAATAAGGATAGTAACAAAGGCATGTATAATGCCAATTATGAGCCATATCAGCCCCTTCTCGATGCCATGAAGGAGCTCAACATACGCGCTTATCCACTCATCAAGCATTTCGATTCCAAGAAGCCATGAAACAACTGTTCTTTCTCTTGTTTGCCGTCAGCGCTTTTGCTGCTGATAAAAAGAAACCCGAATACCCGACCGATGTTCGAGTCGAAGTTGATGTGGCTTACCTGGCGGATGATCGCAAAGAAAAAGCTGACCTCTATTTCCCGAAGGAAATGCCAGCGAACGTCAAACTGCCTGCCGTTATCTGGATTCATGGAGGTGGTTTTAACGATGGTGATAAAGCCAAGGGCCGTGAAACCAATTTTTGTCATGAGATGGTCCTCCATGGTTACGTCTCCATGAGCATCAACTACAAGCTTCGGCGCATGAAAGACCAAATCACTTGGCCGCAATGTGTCTATGATGCCAAGTCCGCCGTGCGCTGGTTGCGTGCCAATGCTGACAAGCTCGGCATCGATCCCGAGCGTATCGCTGTGGCAGGCGGCAGTGCAGGAGGTAACCTTGCCGCCATGCTGGCAGTCACCGGACCTGCCGATGGACTCGAGCCTGCAGGTGAAGGCTCCACGAAAGTCAGCTGTGCCATCGACTTCTATGGAGCTGTTGATCTGCTCAACTACCACGACATGAAGATGTTTGCCAAAACCCGCGCTGAGGCGCCGGAGCTTTATGTCAAAGGCTCGCCCATTACCCATGTGGATGCGCAGGATGCTCCACTCCTACTCATTCACGGCACCAAAGATGAAACCGTTGCACTCAGTCAGAGTGAGACCCTCGCATCTAAATACAAAGCAGCAGGTCTAGAGCATGAGCTGATCGTTGTTCCTGATGCGCCACATACGTTTAAGCTTGTTGAAGATGGCATTGATCTGCGCCCGCAAGTGTTTGCGTTTTTGGATAAGCACCTGAAGCAATAAAAGTTAGCGTAGGAAGGGTGCTGAACAATCCAGCCTTGAACATAAAAAAGCGGAGCCGTTTTATGGGCTCCGCTTCTCAGGACTCAAAGTGAATTGAGGCGACTACTTGTTTTCTTTTTCGAACTTAGCTTTGCACTTGTTGCAGCAGAGGGAGACCGTCTTGCCGTCTTTACCTTTAGCCGTAATGCTTGGGTCACTAGGCTTCCCGCTGATGGGGCATTTATCGGCAGCCATGGCTGCTGATGTGATAGATAATAGGGCAATCGATAGCAGTGTTTTCATGGGTTTTGTTTTTGGCTTATTAATTTAACGCTGATCATTTCATGTCTCAGCGACCAAAGCCGGGACATGGTGAAAAGGTATTGGTTAGATGCTTATTGTAAATGACTTATTTTTGGGTTTCCTGAACTGCTTCACTGCGGCAATGCTTGGTTATCGATGGTGATTGTACCATTTTGAAGGAATCTGAAATCATTTTTGAATATTTGCCGTCAAAGTTGTCAGATATGCACTGACATGACTGCTCCTAACACTCCAATCCAAGATAAGAACAAAGACTCACTAAGCGGCAATGCCCCTGTCGTCATCCCTCAACTCACGACGGAAAATGAGCGCAAGGAGGATTTCGCCTTTACCAAGAAGTTCCTAGATCGGTCTCTTCTGCGGGGCCCGAATCGCCGCCTGAAAGAATTGTCACTCATCTTTGGTGTGGCCCGTGAGTTTCTTCAGGGGTTCCGTGCTCTGCACTTTGTGGGGCCTTGCATCACTGTGTTTGGATCGGCGCGTTTTGATGAAAGTCATCCCTATTACAAGCTGGCACGGCAAATGGGTGCGGCGATTGCGAAAATGGGCTTCACAGTGATGACTGGCGGTGGGCCTGGGATCATGGAGGCTGCCAATCGTGGTGCCAAGGATGTGGGTGGTCGTAGTGTAGGCTGCAATATTCGCCTGCCTTTTGAGCAAAAGCATAATCCTTATTTGGACCGCTGGGTGACGATGGATTATTTCTTTGTGCGCAAAGTGCTGCTGACGAAATACAGCTACGGTTTTATCATCATGCCCGGAGGCTTTGGCAC
>JAPLUM010000321.1 GCA_026397605.1 Verrucomicrobiota bacterium
GCAGGCAGCGCACCCAGTGTGATCTTACCCGTCATTGTGCGCGGGCTTTCCCTTTGCGCGATGCTCGATGGCGCGAACGGCTACGAGGGGCAGGCCGACGAGCTACGTTTGTTCGAAATCCCCGCCAGTGGCTTCGATGTTACCCGCCACCTGCTGGCCAATGCTCAGCCCTCGGTGTCGCTGGATCGCATTGCTCTCGACTTTGGCAACGTGGAACCAGCGGCATGGACGACGCGCAGCTTCACCCTCGCCAACACCGGCCCCGGCTGGCTGCGAGTGGTATCCATGGAACTCATTGGCGACGGGGCCAGCGACTACCGCGTTTATGCGGTCGGGAGTTCCTCCGGGGCCATGCCGATCCAGCCCGATCCCACACCTTTCCCTGTGTATCCGTCTTCAGGTTGGTCTTGGTCCAACTGGTACGGTACTATCAACAACGTCTCTGTCGGCACCTTGTCCTACACAGCCCTACCAGCATTCATCGGCATGGGCACCAGCATCGCCTACCGCGCAGCGATAGCGCCGCAGACCAAGGTGGAAGCCTACGTTTACCATGCCGCCAGCACGCTCGGCCAACGCCCTGCCACTCTGCGCATCACCACAAACGACGCCTCGCATCCTGTCTATGAGATTGCACTGAACGCCACGACCGTGGCGGCTCCAGCTACAGTATCGCAGCCACAGTTTTCTGTTCAGCGGATTCGCGACATTGGGGGCGAACGGCTTTACACCAACGATGACTCTTGGGATTGGGGAACGCTGCTGCCCAATGGTCTGAGCAACTGCATCTTTGGTGTCAATTTTGCGCCGGAGTTCTCTTTACTCCGCGCAGCTCAGTTCGGATCTGCGGCCCAGCCCAGCTTTAGTGTAGAGATCATCGGTCCGAATGCTGAAGACGTCACGTTCTCGACCTCTGCGTCTTTGCCGTCACTTGCCTCTGCAAAAGGCAACGGTGGACAGGCTCTTACTCTCACCTCGTTCTTCTCGACCTACATCCATCTCACAGTTCGCCCCCGAGCTGCCGGTGCTCGCTATGCCGCTCTGCGGATCACCCCTGACGACCCTGAGAGGCCAGAAATCATCATCCCGATCTATGGCCGTGGCGTGCAGACGGCGCCAGAGATTGCGGTGACGCTCTGGGGTAATCCTCCTAGCAGTCTTGTGAGAACCCTCGTAGCCAATGGTGGCCGCAGCGAATTTGCACCCGCATTGTCGGGTGGTCACTCTGCCGATCTTTCATGCAGCATTCATAACATCGGTAATGCTCAGCTCGATGGGATCAGCATGAGCATTGATGGGCCAGACGCTGCCGACTTTACCGTGATAGGAACGCTGCCGACGAATATCTCACCTTATAATAATTCAGCACAAATCCAACTGCGCTTCACTCCCAGCCGTGTCGGCACACACACCGCCACACTGCACATCCTCAGCAACGATGCCGACGAGAGCCCGTATGACATCACGCTCACAGGTGAAGGACTGACATCCGCCCCGATCATGCAGGTAATTGACCGAGACACAGTCATCGAGTCCGGCGCTGGGTTCACCCGCATGGGAAATGCCGTCATTGGCGCGGCACCCGTCACCCAGACACTGCGCCTGCGAAATGCCGGCACAGCACTTCTAACGGGCATCACGGCCAGCTTTAGCGGATCAAATGCCAGCGAATTCAGCGCCACGCTGCCCAGCCCCATCGCCGCTGGAACTACGGGAGATGTCATCATCGCTTTTACCCCGGAGGACATCGGCCCGCGCAGTGCTGTGCTGACGCTGACTAGCAATGACCCAAACAACCGCACCTACCGCATGAGCCTAGGTGGCACGGGAGCTTATGGGGTGCGGTCAAATCTCGCGCCACCGGCCATCCCAGGCTGGGTCGGCACGGCGATGGCAGAGCTGCCAGATGGCAGCATCGTCATGGCTGGCTACGTGGCAGCTGGCGCAGGTGAGACAGCACCAGCAGTGCCGACGAGCAGGCTGCGCATCATTGGCAAGGATGGCAGCGAGCGAAAGCAGGCACGGCTCCAACACATGACGATTTCAGGCGTCGTCAAAAGTATTTGCGTTCGGGCTGATGGCAGCCTGCTGCTGGCAGGCGATTTTACGCGACTCTGGGGTTCTCTAAGGCCTTCAATGGTTACGACTGGTTGGATGCCACCTCTAGGTTACGATCCGAGACCCTTCATTGACTGCCAGGGAGTGGCTTTGATACTCTCAGAGACTGCATGGATGCCCGCTCAAATAGGTGACGCTCTTTTAACAATCAGCTCAGGCGGCCAAGACCAAGCCTACCCCTTGGCATGGAACTCCAGCTTCAAACCACCCACGGGAACCTTCAGTGGCCGCTCTGTCGTTGCTTTACCTGATGGCAAAGTGCTCATCGGCGGCAGTGGTAGCCTGGGTGGCAGGGCCAACCTCATACGCCTCAATGCCAATGGCACGATCGATCCCACCTTCACTCTTCCCGAGCCAAACGGCCCCGTCAATGCGCTGGCCATGCAAGATGATGGTAAAGTGATTGTCGGGGGAGAGTTCACCAATCTTGGTCATGACAAACTGGCGACGGAAACAGAGGCGGTATCACGCTTTCCCTCATCGACGACACCGCGCACTGGCCTAGCCCGCCTGAATGCGGATGGCAGCGACGATGCCACTTTTGCTAATCGCGGATTTCACCAGGTCATGTCCCTCGCGGCGCGCGGCGATTGCATAGCCGTGGGCGGTGTGGAAAAGCAGTATTCGACATTAAATATTAGCTATACTTCTAGTTCTACCGCACCACTCGGCTATGGTGAGTTCGATCAAGCCGTGGCCAGCTTACTCGGGCGTGACGGGGCTATCCTTGCAACGCAGCCTGTTCGCGAAATCCCGCAGGCCGTGGCCTTGCAGCCAGGCAATCGAATGCTCTTCGCCTCACGCTTCTGGAGCCTCATCGACCTCATCACCCACCCCTCGGTCGCTCTTTTGCAGCCGACCTCTGCGCCTACGGAGTGGCTCGGCGTCAGCATCGCTAGCGATGTCTTACCTGCAACGACCAGTGAGCATTTTCTGATTAATTACCAAAAGTTGCTCCCCGCGGGCGACGGCTTCAGAGCCATCAACGCCATCATTGCGCAGGCGGATGGCAAGATGCTTGTCGCGGGTGATTTCAGCCGGGCAAGCGTGAGTCGAGATCCACGTGGGTATCGGTCTGATGGGTCGCAATTCCCACCTCAGCCCACGTCCTTGCTGCCAGTGCTGGACAATTCCCCACTGCCAGCCGAGACGCCGCTGGCAGGCTTTGCGCAGCTGGATGTGGATGGGTTTTATCATGCGAGTCCCGTGGTTTATGCAGGTAGAGGTATTCATTGGGTGGGTGACCCCTATGAAACGGACGAGACAACCATGTCCGATGGTCTTCGACGCATCGACTTCGGCACATTTCATGGGAACTTGCTAGCCATTGACCACTGGTTGATTGTTCCAACCTCAAGCGCCACAAATCTCGGTGCGATCACAATCGATGGAGATGATGCTGCCGACTTTGGCTTCACACCTGCGAGTGAAGGTTCCAATCATTTGTGGCTACTTTTCACCCCCAGCCATTCAGGCAAACACCAGGCACGGCTCCACGTCCCTGAGGATGGTCTCGTCAACAGTTTCGACATTGCCCTCGAAGCTACAGCGACTGGCCGTTTGCCAGATCAAGTGAGGCTCGCGGATACGACCGGCCGAGTGTACCAGAGCACCGAGACGCGCGACCTCGGCAGCGTTACACTCGGCAGCTCGACCACGCTAGATTTACGGCTCTTTAACGATGGGTTGGGCGCAAACAGCACGCCTTTAGAGCTAAGTCTTTCAGGCATAAATGCCAGTGACTTCAAGGTATCTCCAACAGCGATTATCAGTATCCCAGGCTCCTCGCGCAATGGTGCTGGCAGTGTGCCGATCACTGTCACTTTCACACCCAATGACTCAGGCCCGCGCACAGCGGTGCTGAATCTCTTCACAATTTCGCGTGGCCGAAATGGCGACATACGAAGCATTCCATTCACCCTCACGCTAACAGGCGCTGGTCTCGTAGAGTCGCCTTTCTTTACCTCACAGCCGCAGGATGTAATCGTGATGAAGGGCACGCCATTCAACCTGAGCTTTGAAGCCATTTATAAGAATAGAGGCTTTGAGTTTGAATGGCATCAGCAACAGGGCAGCAGGGACAGAGTTTTGCGCAAATCGCTAAGCATCAATAGCGGTTCTCCAAGCACCGCCGTTCACAAGAGTAGCGACACCTTCGCCGTGGCCAAAGCCGACTCGACCACCGCAGGCATCTACCATGTGGTGATACGGAATGAAGACGGTACGGCTAACTCCCGCCGCGCTAGCGTCGGCGTCGTCGAGGTGGTGAACCGTGAAGTCACCACAACGATGGGAGGCAACGCCGCTTTCGGCGTCTCCGTGAACGGTCCGCCAATGCCGCTTGGAAGCAGCGCCTTTGTTTACCAATGGCTGTTCAAGGGTGAGCCACTGACCAACTCAGCAAACGTCAATGGTGCTAATGGCCCGAACATTCGTTTAACCCAAGTCACAGCTGACCAAGAGGGTGCCTATACCTGCCAAATCACCCTAGGCACAAAAACTCTGACCACTCCACTGATCCAACTACAAGTCGTCAGCAAGCCGCAAATCGCCAGCATTCCAGACTTGAACTGGCAGGTAGGCAGACCTGTGAATTTCCAAATCCAGGCTATGCAAAAGAACCTTCGTTTCAGCATCAAAGGTCTGCCGTCAGGCGTGAACGTGAATGCGGTGACGGGTCAACTCAGCGGCAGGCCTACGAGAGCGGGTAACTACACCCTACGCGTTCAGGTAGAAAATGCAGCGGGTTCCAGCAGTATGACGGCTAACGTCGTCGTCCTACCTTTACCTGAAGACGTCTTCGGCAGCTTTTTTGGCACCATTTATCGGAATCCCGAATTCAATGACGGCCTAGGCGGAACGTGGAGTTTGACCGTCACAACGACGGGCGCCTACTCGGCCAAACTGAATCTGGCTACCAGCGAACTGAGCGGGAAGAAGAAAGGGAAAATGAAGACTCTCACGCTCTCTGGGATCATCTTACCAAAGGGAGACTGGGCTGAGACGATGCCGGTCTCGCTGCCGCATCCCACGGGCGGTGCCGCGCTTCAGGTGAGCTTCAGGCTCACGGCTAAAACGGTCGTCAATGGCGAAGATCAGCACACGGCGGCCATTCTTTTTCTGAA
>JAPLUM010000028.1 GCA_026397605.1 Verrucomicrobiota bacterium
GAAGTAGCTTGGCTCTCCAGAGCCGAGGTGAGCAGCTTGCCTCTCCAGAGACGAGTTCTGAGTAGCTTGGCTCTCCAGAGCCGAGTGGTTTGGGATTTGGGGGACGAATAAAGTCAGGAGACGTTCATCTCGGCTTTGGAAAGCCGAGCTACTTTTGCCCCATCGGCGTGCCCCAGTCGGGTTTGGTTTCACGGCGGCCGAGGAGCCATTCGTAAACTTGGGCGATCTGCTTGGCCTTGGCCTCCCAGGTGTAAAACTCGCGCACATGTTGCTGCGCACGGTTGCCAGCTTCAGCGAGTGCTGCACGCTCCGAAGAGACGGTGGTGAGAAGATCCCGCAAACGACAAACAATGTCTGCGCGGTCGGTCATCGGAAGGACATAGCCAGTTCCAAGCGGAACAAGTTCGGGCGGGCCACCGTGATCGAGCACCACCGGAGGAATGCCGAGAGCCATGGCCTCTAACACAGCACCTCCGCCGAATTCTCGAATACTCGGAAAAACAAAGAGATCACTCTCACGCAAACGTGGACCGAGCTTGGCATGATCAATCCAGCCGTCCATGCGCACGGCATTGCTTAGTCCTTCTTTGTCGATCATGGTCTGCAATCGAGCGCGCTCTGGCCCGTCGCCAATGATGTCGAGCGTGGCTCCTCCGCTACGCAGAAGTGGGGCGGCTGCTTCAAGCAGCATGTCGATACCTTTGAGAGCCACGAGCCTTCCGACAAAGGAAAGCCGAAGTGGCTGCTCCGAATGAGGCTGAACGGGTTCACGCGGCTTGAGTGGAAATTTAGCCAGATCGACTGCATTCTCGGGAATGAAGACACAACGACTATGAGTCGATTCAGGCATCTCTTTGAGCGTGGTGCGGGAGGCGGTCAAGATCGCACTGGCACACTCACGGGACGATTTCAAACCGGGCGTGAGCTTGTAGAGCGCTCGCAGTTTGCCAGCGGCATCACGTTCATTGCGGCGTAGTTCTTCGAAGCCTTTCGGCCAGGGAACGCCGCCGTTCAGCGGGCCGAGCACGAATGGCACGCCGATCTTTTTAAGCCTTGGCGCGATCCAGCTTGGCGTCGTCGGCGACAGTGGCAGGATGCGATGCACAACGTTAAATTCTCCTGCCTTCAGACGAGGGCCAAACTCGCGCCAGAGCTTCCGCTCAAAGAAGGGATAGACGAGGTTTGAGAGCATGGCATAAAGACTCCAACTGAAGTTACCCTTACCGCTTAGTTTGTTCGTCAGGCTCCATGAAAGGTGCTGAAGACGACGATTATTAATCGCGGTGAAGTCCTTTCCTTCAATGAGTCCGGCGCGCAGAAAGTCATCCCGATTTCTCCATTCAGTGACGATGTGGGCATCTGTCTCTGCGGCGATAGCTCGTGCACAAGACCAGCCAACGAGCGCGGCACTGGTTAGAGCAGGATTCGCTGCTTCCGCAATGATGAGGACCCGTGGTTTTAATGTAGCTTGGCCCTCCAGAGCCGAGTCGATCGTCCCTTGATTCATTTCGATGCGTTGGGTTTTGTTCACGTT
Source organism: Verrucomicrobiota bacterium (assembly GCA_026397605.1). Taxonomy (GTDB): domain Bacteria; phylum Verrucomicrobiota; class Verrucomicrobiia; order Verrucomicrobiales; family Verrucomicrobiaceae; genus Prosthecobacter. Next base: position 1,535 of record JAPLUM010000028.1, read on the forward strand.
TCGGGAGACTTTGATCTTGGCTTTTGAAATCCGAGCTACGAGAGGGAGAGAGACCGCGCTCATCAGTTCGATCCACCGATGTTGATGTTCACGCCTACACTACTCGCTCCGGGAGCGCCGGCATTGGATCCTTCATTGGCAGCGACGAGACGGGTGAATGTGTTCACTGCTTCGCGGGCGAGACCGCCAGGCGAGACGGAGCCTTGACCGGGCACATAAATGATGTCGCCGGGCTCTAGGCGGAGATTGGCGGCTTTGCCGTTCATGATTTCAAGTGCGTTGACCGTGGCGATCTTCGGATCGGTGAGTGAGCCACGGATGATCGAGACATTCTTCAGATCAGCCTCAGGTCGCAGACCAAGACCGCGACCGAGGGCGGACATGAGGTTCATCTCGTTCATGAAGCCAATCGGCCGCGGCTCCATCCCCGCGCCGAGCACATAGACTTCGTTTGTCAGCGAAGATGGCAGGTAAAGGTAGTCATTGGGCTCCAGATAGATGTTCTGGGACATGTCGCCTTCGCGTATGAGTTTTTCGAAATCGACGGGGAGTGTCCGGCCGCCTCGAATCATGAAGCTATGTTTTAAATCGGCGAGTTCTTCAGTGGTGCCAGTAAATCTAGAGGTGAACAGACCTCCAGCTTGCGAGACGGCATCGAGCACGCGCATCGGCTGCTTGATGGAATAAATGCCTGGTGCATTTAGGCGGCCCAGCACCCACACGCGCTGGCTGACGGCCTCACGCAAAGTGACCGCGACTTGGGGTTGCTTGTAAAACTTGATGAGTTGAGCTTCGAGTTCTTTCTGAAGTTGCTGCGTGCTTTTGCCCGCCACGTCGATGCCGGGGAGGAGATCGAAATAAATCTTCGAGTCGGGTGTGACAAAGGTTTCGGTGCGCGTGCCCGTTTCACCTAGGATTTCGAGTTCGATCTTGTCGCCCGGTCCAAGGGTGTAAGCCTTGGTAGGCTTCTGGAGCCACTCTGGGTTCATGGGTTCTTTGGCAGCAGTGGATTCAAAATCTGGTGAAGCAACAGCGGCTGGGGAATCACTACGCGCATCGAAGCGCGGGCCTTTGTTGATGGTGGAACAAGCGGTGAGGAACAGGAATGGTAGGAGTCGTTTCATGACACGAAAGAGTCGCCGTAATGAAGTGAATCTACAATCCCCGCAGGTGGGTGGAAGTGTAGCTTGCCGGTCTATAGACGAGAGGTCCTGGACTTTACCAAGGTCAGGAGACGCTCGATCTCGGCTTTAGAAAGCCAAGCTCCGTTTACTGCTGGTGCTCCAAATACTTGATGACCGCTTCTGTGCGGGAACGCACATGGAGCTTTGAATACACGGCCTTCAGGTAGTCACGCACGGTCTCATAGCTGATTCTTAGGTCGTGGGCGACTTCTTTGGGCACCATGCCTTGGGCGAGGCGTTCGAGAATCTGACTCTCGCGTGAGGTGAGGCCAGGAATATCCTTTTTCTCAGCCACGGCGGGCTCTTGGAAGGATTTGATCAGCAGCCGAGCAATGTCTGGACTCAGAGGAGCACCGCCTTCGCTGGCCTGGCGAATGCCTGCG
>JAPLUM010000084.1 GCA_026397605.1 Verrucomicrobiota bacterium
GAACCCTGTGGACCTAGTCATGCTGCCGTCGGAGAAAACCTCCTAACGGCAGCCAAGTGACAAAAAACTAGGCCGTGGTTTTACGGTCCACATTGAGGCCCATTTTCCGATAAAGAGTCGCAATGCTGACGCCCAGCATCGTGGCTGTTTTTTCACGGGAACCATTATTATACTTGAGTGTCTCTTGAATGAAGAGGCGTTCTTGGCCCTTGATGAAGTCATCCAATGTAGAACCAATCGGAAGCTGGGTTGTCCCACCGCTGGTCGAGGCCGGAGTCGGAACTTCAATCTGCTGGCTCACCTTCGCAGGAAGATCCACAGGGCGGACACGATCTCCTTCGGCAAAAGCGCAAGCACGCTCCACAGCGTTTCTCAATTCAGAGACATTGCCCGGCCATGGATACTTCTCCAAGAACTCCAGCGCATAGGTATCGATGGCTTTCACCTTAGAATCTGTGCGATCAGAGAGATCCTTCAAGAAGTGATCCACGAGCGGCTTGATGTCCTGACGGCGTTCCCTCAGCGGCGGGATCTTCAGTGGCACCACAGAGAGCTTATAGTAGAGGTCTTCGCGGAAAGTGCCCTTTTGAGCAGCGTCTTCCAGGCTAACCGTCGTGCTGACAACGAGGCGGAAGTCGGCAGAACCTGTGTTCCAAGCACTGCGACGAGCCTGGGCCTCATCCAAAAACGTATTTAGTTGAGCCTGAATGCGTGGCGGTAAAACATGAACCTCCGCCAGATGGACGGTACCGCCATTAGCACGGCTAAAAATGCCACCTTGACCACCAGAATGACCAAATAGCTCGGCCTCCAGAGAATCCTCCGGCATGGCACTGCACTGCACTTCTTTGTAAGGAGCTGCACTGCGGCGGCTAGCTTCATGCAAAGCCCTGGCAACCATATGTTTACCGACACCAAACTCACCTTCAAGAAGCACGGGGCTATCATTGTCGGAAACACGGCGCACAATCTCAAAAATGCGCTGAATCGCATCACTGTGTCCGATCAATTTTGAGGATGAACTGCTGCGTACGGAAGCCGAAGGCATCGTCATAGGCGCCTCGGTAGCTCCCGCAGCCCCGCGTCCCAAAGCCTGATTCACTGTCTTGATCAGGTCTCCGAGATCAAATGGCTTCGTCAAATAATCAAAAGCGCCAAGTCGCATGGCCTCAACGGCAGTCTCCACGCTACCATGACCTGTGACCATAATAACAGCTGTATTTGGATACTGATCACGGCACATGCTGACCAGATCCAGGCCGTTTACGTCTCCAATGCGCAGATCGACAATGACCAAATCAGGCTGCTGAGTTCGGATCGCCGCCATGCCTTCCAGGCCAGTCGTGTATCCGAATACGGTGTGCCCTGCTGCGCGACAAAGCTTGCTCATCAGCTCAAGAATTGCTGCCTCGTCGTCTATGATTACCAGTTTAGCCATAAAGTTGTTAGAATGTGAGAGTCAAAGTTGACTATCAAATACGCTAAAGTAAATGGCCCACTGCGTCAACGAGGTTCTTTTCCCTCGAAGCAACAGCGGGCCGGATGAATAGAAAAAGGGCGTTTTACAGAAAATCAGTGTTTTCGTCCCTGGGTTCAGGAGCATTCGGACGCTGGATTCCGTCGTCTTCATCGCTAGCTTTTTCCATAGCCGAGCTTTCCACTGGAGTGGCCTCGATAATCTGCCGCATGAGATCCCAAGCTGCACGAAAATCCCCTGTTTCTGCCAGAAGTGAGGCTAACTCACGCTTAAGAAAGTCAGGAGCTTTGGGCAATTTCATGACTTTTTCCAGGATGAGACGGGCAGATTTTAAATCTCCGCTCATACGTTGAGCATAATAGAGTTCCACTCCGGGAAGAATATCGACCGGATTCAGAAGCTGACTCCTTTCAAGTTTTGGAATGTCCGCTGCCGAAATCGAAGCTGAGGGCACCGCCGCAGGAATATGAAGCGCCGAAAGTTTAAAAGCAGATTCAAATTGGCCTGTTTGAGCCATATTCATCGCAATCATACGCCAGCAAATTTTTTGAAGTCGTGGATATCGATTGATGTAGTCGAGAAGTACTTTTTGATCGCTCTTTTGTTGCCAAGCAGCAAAGAAATAATGGGTCTGATTTTCATTCAAATCAGCCAGCCCCGGATGCTGAGCAAGAAACTCTGTTTGAATCTGGTCCCAATGAGGAGAGGCGGTGTATTGGATGAGGCACATGAGCTGCAGCGGCAAATGATTAGCTAAGCCCCAAATGGCTAGATGTTGATCAGGATAAGGAGCATAGCTGGCTACCATGCGCCAATAGCGATCCAAAAACAGCTCTTCCGGTGCGGCATAACGGCGGAGGAATTCGCGCCAAGGAATGATGGCTAAAGAGGGATCGAAACGAATCCAGAAATCACCCTCGTCCATGCAAAAATCAGCATAACGCGGCTCAACGGCTCGAGCACGACCGAAATCGAGCAATGCCTGCTTCTTATCTTGACGCAGAACGAGATGAAGCTCAGCCCTCAGAAAGTAAAAACGATAATCGAGAGGAGCAAGCTCGATCGCGCGATTGATCATGACAAGGGCCTCAGCCTGATTGCCTTTGGCTGATTCAGCGAGAGCACGATCATGTAATACAACCGCCATGGAAGGCAGCCGAGCTTCCACAAGGCCAGAAAACATGCACAGAATGTAAGAGCCGCACAGAATCATCACCAAGCCGACTCCTTGAAAGGCCAATTTACCTGACAGGCTGATCCTACCGCCCGAATAGCGTGGACGTATGGCCAACGAAGCGATGAAGGCAATTAGCAGGAAGTAACCTAAACCATGTAAAGGAACGTCAAAGATCCCATGAAGCAGGGCCATGAAGGTCGCAATAGCAAAAGACTTTCTCATCCGCCGACCAGAACGGCTTTCTCGGCTTTTTTTATTCCGCATGGAAACCCATGGACCGGTGGTGGTAAAAAACCAAAAGCCCAAAATGACCGCAGGGATAAGAACCAGAAAACCACCTTCAAAAAGAAGCCAAAGCACATCACTTTCAGGATGAATAGCTCGTGCGAGCGGCATGGCTGAAGGTGTGACTTGTGGGAAAGCGTATTCAAAAACACCTAATCCACGGCCCAGCCAAGGAGCAGAAGTAACTGCCACCAGAGTCTCTTCCGCTAACCTGGTGCGGGTATCTTCAACGACAGAAGTTACAATCGGACGGTTAGAAAGTCGCTGAGCAATAAATCCTTTGGAAACAAGAACCGAGGATAAAATTGTGCCCATGATGGCAAAGCTAACTAGGATCTTACGCACCAAGCCCTTCTTCATGGCTGCGGTACTCACCCAACAGGTCAACCCAAGCAGAAACAACATCAAACCACCTCGTGATGTATTGGAGAGAATACAGGCAAATAGAAACAATATTCCAAGAAAGAACAAAAGCCAACTTCTCGACTTACGCCGCACAGCGTCAAAGCAAGCCCCCGCACAAAGCACACTAGCCAAGGCAAAAAGGCTAGAAGCGTGATTACGATTGGCAAACGGACCAAAATCAAGAGTTTGTGCTCCTGTCAGATAATGTGGCCACCAGGGAATATGAACGACCTGAAGTAGCTCCAACTCGAAGAGCACAGCGATGAGGATGCAACCGAAGGCCAGCAAACGTAATGCAACTCTGCGACCTGAATCGCTAAAATTTTGCCCCAAACAAGACCACAGCCACAACAAAGTAAAGAGTGTGAAACCCCATGTCTCCAGAGTCAGCTGGAAATCAGGTGAAAGACTACTCGATACAGCCACCGACCATTCTTGAATCAGCTTAGTGCGCCACGGCTCGATCGGCCCGAACCACTTAGCAGGTAACAATCCCACTAAAGGCACCAGTGCCAACCAAGTCATAAGAAAACTTGGTGCGGAACGCAACCGGAAGCGCGGTGGGGCCAGGCAAAGCGTAAGCCCCATCAAGATCAGAGCTACTGCGCAGGCCCAAAGCTCTGCTCCGGCTCCAAGAAAAATAATCACTAAAACTGTCAAAGAATAAAGCCAAGCACGCAGATGCCTAAAACCAAAAGAGAGCACCTCATCTTCTTTTTCGGCGTAATCTTCCGGCATAGCATCCTCTAGCACGGCCTCTTCCGAGTCCGATTTTTCATCATTAAGGGATTCTTCTGACTTCGGCATTAGGATAAAGTCGTCAAGGTTTCATGAGTCTCAGGATGAGTTTGTGCATCATCGATAGGCGCTGAACCTTGAGGAAGTACAAATTCAGGCAATGTTCCCCACAGTTCGAGACAACGTTCAAAAAGTCCCGTGAAAACATCAGCACGATGAAACCAATCAGACTGCAAACCATCACCCAAGGGACAATGGAGTTCACATTGAAGACCGGACTTCAGTGGCAGAATAACAACCTGCGAGTCTGCTGATCGATTTTCATTGAAGCCAATCCAGCGAAAACGATGGCGCAAGACATCTGAGAAATCACTCAGACTAGCACACTGCTCAATATCAAATTCCAGAACACGCGCATGAGCACGAATGTGCTCCAACCTGCGTCTCCTTGTCAAAGTATGACTAATTTGTTCGCGCAGTTTTGACCAACTGCGGATGTATCCCAAGTAACGTGCCGCTCCCAGAGCCAAAAGAAACAACACGGCTCCTGCAATGGGTAAGGCAATGCCCTTGGTGAGTAGAATACTAATGCCAACAAGACTGAGCACCACACAGACAGAATACATAGCCACCAAAGCGCGACCTTTACTGTAACCAAGCAAGATCAAACGATGATGAATATGCTCTGCATCAGCACTGAAAATCGGCACCCCACGAATACTTCGGCGCAAAATGGCGAAGGCTGTATCAAGAATTGGCACACCCAAAGCAATCACAATCACCAATAAAGCTGCAATGACTGATCCTTTATTGGAACTTGTCAGCGAAACAGAAGCCACAAAGAAGCCGATCAAATAAGCCCCGCCATCTCCCAAAAAGATTTTGGCAGGTGGAAAGTTAAAGAACAAAAATCCGCTCAAAGCACCTGCCATGATGATGGAAATCAACATAACATCTGGTTTAATTGAGACATATCCCACAAAGGCTAAAGTAAGAGATAAGAATAGACCAAAACCACCCGCCAAACCATCCATACCATCAATCAAATTGATGATGTTTGGGATGGCTACCAACCAAAAGAGAGTCAGCGGCAGACTCCACCAGCCTAGCATGAGCCCACCAGCACCAAAGGGATTGCTCAAAATGTCGATGGAAACACCCAGAGAATAAAGAATGAGAGAGACGCCAATCTGCCCCATCAATTTCACCTTGGCGCCCAAAGGCTTCAGGTCATCTAGGAAGCCAACCAGAAACATCAGCAAGTTGCACAGTAACAATGCCCCCCATTCATCGAGCCGCATACGCCCTAGCCATAGACTCACCGAAATGCACACTGCTAGAGCGATGAATATGGGCAAACCACCAAGACGCGGAATGGGCTTTTCATGCTGCTTACGTCGGCCATCAGGCGCATCCAGTCCGATACTGCTTTTACTCCGCAGAATCATCATCGTCCCGATTAGACTCATCACGATAGCGGCACCAAAATAAGCCAGCATCTCCAGCATCTTTGGCATCCCTGGAGCTGGAGGCCCCATGAATGATTCTGAATCTAAAAGTGAAATCATAGTATCGAAGGAAAAATCAACATGAACCAGCAGCCGTGATGACATCTATCAAGCGACTGCGCAGAATCTTTTGAGAGAAATCAGAGGCGAGTCTTCGGCTATCCTCTGATGGGGGTAACCGCCCCATTTCCAAAATCTCCGATAAGTTCCGATTCAGTTGCTCCTGATCCCCAAAGGTAGTGAGTCGCGCATAATTCGGATCTGGCAATCGAGCCGCTAAGTCGGTTAGATGGCTTTCTTTGGGACCAATGGCCAAAAACGGCAAACCTAAAGCCAAAATATTGTACACTTTGCAGGGATGGATCATGCCAACAAACGGCGGACCCATCACCACCAAGTGAAGATCAGCACTGGAGAGTGAAGCAGAGAGCGACTCTAAAGGCTGATAAGGCAGGCAGCGGATATTTTTTAAACCACGAGCTACGGCAAAGGCTTTTACTTTCACAAACTCACTCCCCCCACCGACAAAAAGGAAAGCCATGCGATCATCATCCGCAAAATGAGCAGCTGCCTGCAAAACCGTATCCAAAGGATGACAGGGACTATGATTGCCTGAATACATGACAACAAACTTATCCGTGAGACCCTGTTGATTTCTAAAATCATCTCGGCCGGCCGCATCCCAATGAAGCGCATCATCATGGGACCAAGGTGCATCTGTATGAATGATTTTTTCAGACACCCCTTTATCCATGAGCCTCTGAGCCATGAAGCGATCCAGTGCAATGATACGCGCCGCTCGGTGAAAGCTCCACCGCTGAAGACCGCCCAAGATTTTTTCGGGCATGCCACCAGCTTTCAACCAGCCCGCTGCCACAGCTTCATCAGGATTTAAGTCCATGATCCACGGCACCACGGCACCACCCTTGATTAAAGCCATGGCAGTACCTAGAGTCGAAATCAATGGCGGCGAAGTCAAACAAACCGTGACGTCAAAACGCGGCAGGCAGAGAAGAGTAAAGATGGCATTGAGCCAAAAGATTCCAAAATCAACAAATCGCCGCCACCTGCTTTTCTTACCCAAACTCGTGGTCCAGATTCGGCGAATTTGAATCCCTTTCCAGGTTTCCTTCACCGGATATCGATTCGTCGGATTATCATAACCCCGTGATGAAGCGACAACGGTTACCTCGTGTCCAGCTTCATTCAATCCCAAGGCCAGATCCGTCAAGTATTGAGCCGTGGCCACATGATCGGGATAAAAGCACTGATTGAGAAGTAAGATCTTCATCGACTAAACAGAATGACCTTCCCGTAAAGTGTGTGCATCCATTTCAGCCAAAAAGCACTCATAAGCATGACGCACACCGGCCTTTAAATCATAGCGCGGCCGCCATCCGAGAGCCGCTAGCTTGGCTGAATCCATGAGCTTTCGCGGCGCACCATCTGGCTTAGAGGCATCCCAGACTATCTGACCTGAATACCCCACTGTGGCAGCCACAAGCTCCACGAGTTCTTTGATCGTCACTTCAGAGCCACTACCCACGTTGATCCAATCAGGAGGGACATCCTGCTGCATGAGCAACTCACATGCGTCGGCCAAATCGTCCACATGCATGAATTCACGGCGAGGTGTGCCAGATCCCCACGCTATCACTGTCGGATCATTGGTTAGTTTGGCTAGATGAAAACGTCTGATTAACGCTGGCAAAACGTGGGAGTTCTCTGGGTGGTACTGATCTCCTGGTCCATATAAATTAGTCGGCATAGCCGAATAGAAAAGCGTACCATATTGGCGCCGATAATACTGCGCTAGCTTGATGCCTGTAATCTTGGCAATAGCGTACCCCTCGTTCGTCGGCTCCAGTTCACTCGTCAGCAAACATGATTCAGGCATGGGCTGGGGGGCATGTTTGGGATAAATGCAGGAACTGCCAAGATAGAGAAGGCGCTTCACACCAGCGCGGTAAGCCCCATCAATGCAGTTCATAGCAATGGCTAGATTCTGATGCAGAAACTCAGCGGGGTAAGTGTTATTGGCATGAATGCCGCCCACTTTTCCTGCTGCGATGATTGCAGCATCCGGCTTCTGCTCAGCATAGAAAGCAGACACTGCCCGTTGATCAGTCAGATCCAACTCACGGCGACTGCGCGTGATGATCTCCACACCTTCAAGTCCTTGGAAACGCCGCACCAATGCAGCGCCCACCATGCCATTATGTCCTGCAATAAAAAGCTTCATCATTCTCATCCAAGGCTAGCAATCCGTGCTTCTTTTTCAGCAAGCACTAAATCAGCATCGATCATCAGTTTAACCAACTCTTTAAATTTCACCTTTGGCTCCCAACCCAGCTGACGTTTCGCTTTGGCCGGATCACCGATCAAGAGTTCCACCTCAGCGGGGCGTTCGTAGCGTGCGTCATAGGACACATACTTCTCCCAATCCAATCCCAGAAGCTGGAAGGATTCTTGGCAAAACTCACGAACGCTGTGGGTTTCATTCGTCGCCACCACATAATCATCTGGTTGATCCTGTTGAAGCATTAGCCACATCATCTCCACATACTCGCCAGCGAAGCCCCAGTCGCGCTTGGCATCCAGCGTGCCGAGATAAAGACGATCTTGCAAGCCCATCTTAATCCGAGTCGCGGCACGAGTGATCTTCCGAGTTACAAAAGTCTCTCCACGACGTGGCGACTCATGATTGAAGAGAATGCCATTGCTAGCGTGAATGCCATAAGATTCGCGGTAATTGACCGTCAGCCAGTAGCCATAAACTTTGGCGCAGGCATAGGGTGAGCGTGGCCAAAACGGTGTCTTCTCGGTCTGTGGCACTTCCTGGACCTTGCCAAACATCTCCGAGGAGGACGCCTGATAAAACCTCACCTTATCCACGACACCGGCCTCACGAATAGCTTCCAGAATACGTAGTGTCCCAAGTCCTACAATGTCACCCGTGGATTCAGGCACATCAAAAGAAACGCGCACATGACTCTGAGCACCGAGATTGTACACCTCGTCTGGCTTTAGCTCATGAATGAGCTTCACCAAGGCCACTGAATCCGTCAGATCGCCATAATGGAGATGTAGATTCGTTTTTTTATGCGGGTCCACATACAGATGGTCGATCCGCTGCGTGTTAAAGTTCGAAGCACGGCGAATGATGCCATGCACTTCATAGCCCTTGGCCAAAAGCAATTCTGCTAAATAAGATCCGTCTTGTCCGGTGATACCGGTGATCAATGCTTTCTTCATGTATGAGTGGTTGGGCCGTTATCGAAAAGGGGGTTGTGTGCCAAATTCTGACCTGTAGAAATAGAGGCAAGGCTGGAAACGTCAAACAGGCAATTTCCAACAAGAACGACGCGCGCGGATCTGCCAAACATCTCGTGCCATGCGCCAGGAGTCATGGATCAGACTCACCTTTCCGCCTTCGACCTCATGCCAATCAATGGGGACTTCATGGATCTGGCAGCCCGTATCCAGCAACGCTACCATCATTTCGACGTCAAAGGCAAAACCTCTGACCTGCAAGCGACTGGCAACAGCTTCATAAGCCAGTCGTGGAACAATCTTCAATCCACACTGTGAGTCATAGACTGGAACCCTCAAGAGTTCAGAGACCAGCGTCGCATAGACTCGCCCCAGCAGATGCCTTTTAAACAAACGATCCACCTGCCGACCGAGCATCTTAACTCTGGAAGCGAAAATAGCAGCTCGGCCATTCCTCATGCGCAGTAGCCGCGAAGTCTCCAAAGCCGAGCAAGCCCCATCCGCATCCACAAAGGCAAGCCAATCAGCTCCGCCATGATCTTCCCAGCCTGCATAGACAGCGCCGCCTTTACCCAGATTTTGCGGCAGCGTTTTTAATGCCAGTAAGCAGGCATACTCGGTGCGCAAGACTTCGATGACAGCGTGCATTTTTGCCACTTCCTCTGCATCCGATCCATCCTCCACAACCAGGATCGTGACAGCACTCAGCACGCTCATCTCTCGGCAAAGCTCAGCCAAAAAGGCCCTGATTCGACCGCTCTCACGGTAGCACGGGATGACCAAATGGACCTTATCATTCATCCTTTGGCTAGAATCCCCTCATAAAGCTCGACCAATCGCCGGCCCATCCTTTGGGTGCTCAGTTCTTCACTCGCATATTTTAAAGCATGAGCAGACAGATCTTGGCGGCGCTCAGGACTAGTCATCAGAGCTTCAAGAGCGTCTGCCATTGAAGCGCTGTCTGGACCTGCGATGACCGCAGCCTGGGCTGCAGCAGCATCTGCGGCAATGGCCACTCCAGGTGTCAAAAGACAGGCTTTACCCGCAAGCAAAGCTTCCGCAGCGGCCAATCCGAAATTCTCGGAGAATGAGGGAAGCACAAAAATGGATGCATCAGCGAGCAACTGCGCTTTTTGATCACCCGAAACGTGGTCCATCCATTGCACCTGATCACCCAGAGCCAGTGAACCAGCCAATGCTCGCAACTGAGCCTGGTAATCAGCTTCGCCGCTACCCGCAATTACTAGACGCCACTCTTTGAATCGAGCAGCCAAACTCGCCCAAGCCTGAAGCAGAGACTCCAGATTCTTCACCGGATTTAACCGAGATAGATAGAGAATCGTCGGTGCAGCATCCACCGCTGGTGTAGGCAAGCTCATGGCCTCAAGACCAAGCGGGAGAATGACTGAACGAAATGGAATACCCAGAATCGCCGCCTGCTCGGCCTCGTCCTTACTGGTGAAATGAATCGCAGCGGCATCCGTCAAAAGCGGCCCCTCGACCCAGCGCAGTGAAAGCTTTTTTAGAAAGGGTCGCCGCTGAGTCACTCCATAGCGGTTGAGCACACCAAACGGCCGAAAGAGAAAGGGCACGCCTGCTCTTCGCGCAGCGAAACCGGCAGCAATGCTCGCAAAAGAAAAGAGCGCGTGGATATGCACGAGATCATAGTTCCTCACCTCCTGACTTAGCCAACGCGTCATTGAAATCGAGACCGTATAAAACTCGGTGTTTTTGCGAAAATAACGGCGCAGGCATCCATTCTCCGAGATCGGTTGCCCATTCCCCTTCCCGTTTCGTACACCACGGCCATCATCATCCGTCGTCACCGTTTCAACATCGACACCCTCAGCCAAAAGCGCACGCTCGATCACGCCCATAGCCACAGTCGGCCCGCCTTGACCAATGGCTAAAGAAGGAATGACATGAAGAACGCGCATACTGAAATACTGAAAGGCTGAAACAACGACTACTTAGAATCAGCAAGCCAGCGATCTAACATGAAGACGGCCCAGCGTTGATACCAAGTTGCATTGGCGTTTGGCAGTGAGCGTGTGACTTCACGGAAAGCTGTCCCCCAGGATGCTTCTAGCCATTGCTCAAAAGGAAAGGTAAAGCCACGCTTGGGTTGATTGGCGACCCATTCCGGTATCTCAGGAATGGCCTCAAGAAGCAGCTTCTTTCCGGCCTGGATTCTTTGGCTAGCAGGGATACGAGCCAGACTTTCAAAGAGCACTCGATCAACGAAGGGGACCCGCAGTTCCAAGCCATGGGCCATGCTCATCACATCGCTGTCCCTGAGCAGCTGATTACGCATGTAACACTGAAGCTCCAAAACACTGACAGCATCGGCTTCATCGGGTAACTGCTCCAGATAAGCCGATAAGTTTCCCGAAACATCATCAAGCGCAGAGCCTACCTTGTTTCCAGAAGTCACTCCGAGAAGCCTGTTCGCAATCTGCTGAGCTTCCGCGCGTGAAAAAACACCACGATACGTGCGCCAAGCACCCAAAAGAGAAGGCGGCTGACGTAGATAGCCTCCGAGCCGACGAAAGCGTGATTGCGGAGCCCAGCGCTCGGCGACAGCCCCCAGGCTGGCAGACAGTCCCGGCAGTCGATGCAAAGAACGACTGAAGCGCGAAAGCTTAGGCACTTGCTGAAAGCTGGGATACCCACCGAACAGCTCATCACCACCCAAACCCGAAAGAACCACCTTCATGCCCTGACTCTGCGCGAACGAAGAAACAGTGAATGAATTGAACCCGTCAATGCTCGGCTGATCCATGTGCTTCAGAAAAGCCTCAAAGGCGGACTCGCCAACTTTGCTGGTGAGTCTCAGCTCATGATGACTCGTGCCAAAATGCTCAGCTGTGCGGCGCGCCACAGAGCTTTCATCGAGAGTCGCGCTATCCACACCGATGGAGAAAGTCGCCAACTGTTGCATCCCCAACTCGCGAGCAAGCGCCACAAGTGCGGTTGAGTCGATCCCGCCACTCAGAAAGACCCCGACTGGCACATCGCTCACGAAGTGCGCATGCAGGGAATCAAGCAATGCCGCTCGCGCCAAGCCCGCAGCATTGGGTTCCCTATCAACGGCTGAGAAGTCGAGCGACCAATAAGATTCCGTGGTGAATTCACCACCATGCCAAGTCAGCATGTGCCCAGCCTCCAGCATGCTGACAGATTGCAGCAGAGTCATCGGTTCAGGCACCGAACCCATCTCTAGAAATTGCATCACAGCCTCAGTATTGACGGTGTTGGGCACTAAACCGCAATGGCGCAGAGCTTGAAGTTCGGAGGCAAACAAAAACTGCCCATTTATGTCAGCATAATAGAGCGGCTTAATCCCAAAAGGATCACGAGCTAGAAATGCGCAGTGCTCTGCATTATCCCAGATGCAAAAGGCAAACATTCCACGCAACAGCCGCACCATTGCGGCACCATGGCAGGCGTACAGGTGCAGCAGCACTTCGGTGTCTGAATGAGATTTAAATAGGGCCCCAGCCTGTTCGAGATCTGACCGAAGCTCGCGGAAATTATAAATCTCTCCGTTGAAGACAATCTGGTAGCGCCCATCAGGAGTCGCCATTGGCTGATGCCCGGCCGGAGATAAATCCAAGATAGACAACCGAGTATGAGCCAATCCCACACCAGCACTTGGGTCAATCCATTGGCCGGAATCATCAGGTCCACGGTGATGCAGCACCTTACGCATAGAAGTCAGTGCCGAGTCCAAACGATCAGACCAGCCTGAAGAAGATAAAACACCAGAGATGCTACACATTCACGAGTTCTTTCAATGCCACTGCCAACGATTTTTCAAACGCAGCCTTTCCAAACAGACTCACAGCTTCCTCATGTAGTACATCCGGCTCGTGCAACCAAGGCTTATCATGATCCCGACGATAGAAACGCAAGATCGCATCAGCGATTGCTTCAGGATCACGAGGATCGATCACGAAGCCCAAACGCCCACCATCAAGCGCTTCTGATGAAGCATCTAAATTCCCAGCTAAGCACGGTCTTCCACAGCCAAGCGATTCCAGATACACGATGCCGAAGCCTTCTCCCGTGCTGGGCATGACATAAAGATCAGCCAGTCGATAGTGATCCGCCAATTCAGCTTCCGGAATGAACCCCGTAAAAATGACTGCATGAGCCACTCCAAGTTCAGATGCTATTTGCCGAAGCCTAGCCTCATCATCACCGCGTCCACCGATGACGTAACGCAGGTCAGGCATATCCAGCAATAACTTAGGCAATGCATAAAGTATTTGATCCTGTCCTTTGTAGCGCTCGCTGGCAGCCAAGCGGGCAACCGTCAACAATACGGGCTGCTCCGACTTCAATCCATAACGTGCCAGTAAAGCGGATGACTTAGGCCCTGGTAAAAAGAGATCTTCACGGAAAGTGTTCGGTACCACACGAATGCGGGACTTGGCAATTGCCCCTTCCTTTTGGAGAACTGCAGAAGTGAATTCCGATACAGGCAACAAGCCAGTCGCCTGCCTTAAAGCCGCACCCAGCCCCCCATCCAGGTGCCCCCAAACCTCGATTCCGTGAGCCGAAACTATGGTAGGCGTGCGCTTCCCGAGAAAACGCAATGCCTTCATAAAATGCGGATGCGTGGTCAGAATAAAATCTGGCTGCTCCCAGCACGCGTGAGCCAGACCTTTAACGGCATAAAGCAATGTCCTCAGCTTAGAGGACCATCCGCCAAAAACGTGATGCGTTACCCGTGGCGACAAGTTTTTTAAAGGCACGCGATCATTCTTGGCAAACACGCAAATATGATGCTCTGGATAGAGATCAAGCAAAGCCTCCAAACAGAACAGAGTGTAATGCTGGATACCTCCACCTTCATCTAGCCCTGAGCACCAAAGATGGATGACTGGCAATCGAACTTTAGCAGCCATAGTTGAATCAGAAATAGTGATGCGCGCTGAATTTCAATTAACGATCCCGCAACCTTGGCGCTTGACCACGTGATCCTGCGCCTAGCGTTCTCGGGTATTTGGAGCCACGAAGACCCCGTGCGCTTGGAATTGAATTCTGAGACCAAGCCCCCAGCTGATAATACTTCCCAAAAATAAACTGATGCATCAGCACCACTAAAACGGCATTTGCTGCACAAGCAGAGACAACCTCACCGAGTGAGCCATTTGGCTGGATCAGGCCCATAGCAGGAAGCATCCATCGAGTTAAGTTCCAGTAATCCCCACGAGCCAAGTAAAAGGCAGCACGCTGGTCGATAAAAGCCAATCCTGCACCAAAAATGATGAACCCAAACACCACACTCGTCGTGCCAAAATTAACATAAAATTCAAGCACTTGCCCCACTCCAAAACTCGTCGTATCGCTCAGTACCTGCCCTGTATAGTTGGTCACCATGTTTCCACTACCACCCAAGACTGGTTTTCCTGGCCAAAGGATACGAGGTATCCATGCCGTGATGCAAACCCAAATCTTCGAACCATCCGTCCAGAAGATTGCCTTGCCGACGAAGTCATTCTGATTGAGCCGTGCATCGAGTGCCTCCAAATGGGTTTGTTTATAAGGATCAAAAACTTCAAAGTTTTCCACCATAGTTGCAACTTTGGAGAAGCGATCACTCACATAGGACTTGCGAATGTAGTCGCGATAAAACATCCAATTAACAAAAGCAGTCATGCCACAAAAAAGCACCACAAATAACACTCCAATAGATAACCAGCGGGGCCTAAAGAATCGAATCACCAACATCCAAACAGCCACGGCAGCAGCAATGCCATAACTCATGAATCCCATGGTAACCACGGTCAGAAGCGGAAACCCGATGGTCCCCGCCATCCACTTTTTAAAGTTAAGATAATCACGTCTTTTATAGGCAAGATGACAAAACAGAAAGACTGAAACCACACTAAAGTGTACACCGCCTGCCCCAAGAGCACTAACACTCGGAATTCGTCTTGTGATCGGCGCGATGACAAAGAAAAAGGCCAGAGAAAGAAGGAACAAAGTGCCAGGCAGTTTGGTGGTCACTTGTGGATCTAAAGAACCTATTTTAGGCTTTTCTGGATCTTTGCTGAAAAACAAAGGGCAGATAAATACTCCCAAATTAAAGCACGCTAAACCCAAGGTGGACATCCACATGCCAGCGTGAGTGACTTTAATGGAGAAGCCGCCCTGCTGCAAATATTCAGAATTCGGTGAGTAATAATCAAAGCCATAAGCGCAGGCTCCGATGAGATGGATCATGCTCAAGCCAAAAGCATAAACAATCGGCAGGCCAAAAGCACGTTTAGAGCGCCATTGCTGCCAAAGCAGCAAAATGAACAATACCAGCCAAATCCAACACAAAGCCCGAACATTTTCGTGTGAAGGCGTTGCTAAAAAGTCGAGTGGAATCATGGAAAGGAAGGGCTGAAAAAGCTAAAACGCTGAAATGAGGAAGGACGGCAACTAAGGGCTAGAGATGGGGAAGAGAGCGCCAGGCTTTTGCGATGCCTTCCGCGGCTGCCGTGACAGAATAACGTTCGGCTTGCTTGAGGCATTCAAGGCTAATGGATTCATCCGGCAAACGGGCCAGCAGTGTTTGTATGGCTTTAGCTAAGGCTTCAATGTTTTTGGAAACAAACACCTCGCCTGTAACCCCTGGCTTGATGAGATCAAGATGACAGCCAACCCCATCGGATACGATGCAGGGCAATCCATTGATCAAGGCTTCGTTGATCACAACCCCCCACGTTTCACGCTCCCGACTTGGAAGAACCAACATGTCTGCGGCTTGATAGTAAGACGCTAAGGCATCTTGATTTTGAAAACCCGCAAAACTAGCAGCCACTTTTGGATGCTGTGAAATCTGTGCCTCCAGGTCTTCACGAGCTGGACCATCACCGACAAACATCAAATGAACTTTACTTTGCAAATCCTCCGGCAATAATCGAATCGCCGCAGGCAGGTAATCGACCCCCTTCTTTTTGGATAATTTGCCGGAAAAGAGAATGATTTTGGTTTCATTTGAAATCCCCAACTTAGCTCGGATTAAACCTCGATTCTGCCGGGCTAAAGTAGGAGATGATTCAAAATAGCTTTCATCAGTGCAATAAGGAGAAAAAAACAGCTTCTCTGAAGGTGCCCCGTAACGCTGAAAATGCTCTTTAGAACGCTGACCGATGTATAACATGGCTGAGCAGCGCGCATATAGACGACGCAGATACAATGTGCGCATCAAATTATAAATAGGCCACCGAGCATGAGTTTCATCATTCGTTTCACCGCGAAATAGAAGGGGCAAACCACGCCTAATAGCATAGCCGATTCCACTCAGATCATAGCTTGCATAGTAACCGATCGAAAGCACCGCTGAGGCTGGGTGTGCATCAGCTAACTTGGTCATTCCCCAAGGACGAACTTCTTCATAATTTTTGGCACCGCCCTCAGCGACTCGACTTAAAAACTGACTGGAATAACCATGCAGCAGTGTTTCATCCCAACTCAATTGGGTTGCAAACCCTTTATCCAGATAGCCACTGAGACTGAAATCCGACCCATAAACCACATGAACAGGCACGTCAAAGTCCTGCTGTAAGGCACGAAAAACAGGTGCATGGTAGGGCACAGGGTGAGCTTCGAAGATCAGTAACATTGAAAACGCAGGGGGGCGGCGATTCTATTTTTTCTCGTTCACAAAAGTTGATGCAGGCCTGTCACCAAGCAACCCATTTAAATCATTCAACCTACAATCATGGCAAGCGCCGAATGTGGATTTGGCCATCGCTAGATTCAATCGAAAAACTCTCTGTGTGCATTCTAAGATGACGCAAAATTTGAGTCAGTGAGTAAGTGAACTTATATGTTTGGTAGTGCTGACAATGCGCAAATACCTCTTTGATGAACAGCGGCATCGCACTGACTTTCAGAACACTGCGATTACGCCACCATTGACGCCAAGCTCGCCACCAGCCCCAGGGCTGGGCGATGAGTGGATACCTCAAATAGGCCAGCAAGACCTCATTCTTGATCCAAGGGATGGTTTGATGAGCATGGTCAGCCAGTGGCCTATCATGCCAAGCGCGCAGCCAGGGCGATTCCAGAATTTGGAAACCTGCAGCATGAGTCTGAAGAGAAAGATCTGTTTCCTCGACCCCATAAGCTGAAGGCACAGGAACGAAACCTCTCACTGTCAGATAATGGCTGCGACGATGAATCGAAGCGCTGCCTTGATAATACTTGGCTGTGCTAAGTTCGTTGCGCTTCGGCAGGATTGGCTTCTCCTTCAAATACACCTCTGGAGAAAGGATCGCCGCCTGTGGCATGGCGTCCATGATCGTCTTTGCCTGAGTAAAATATTCCACATCCAAAGGCCAAGAATCATCGTCAAAGCTGGCAACCAAGTCATTTGATGCAGCTCGGATACAAGCATCACGTCCGCCACCAGGGCCGATCTGTTTGTCCGAATGTAGGAGGATGACAGGGATCAGGCTTTGTTTAAACAGACTTGGAGCAGGCTTCCACCCGCCATCGCAATGAATGAGAATTTCCGCCGGACCAGGGACGCATTTCGCCAGATGCTCAATAACGTTCCGCAGACGATCCTCACCTCGGTAACTCGGAATCGCTACGGATATGGGTAAGGGTGGAAGGAAACTCAAAGTGTTAATTTTCACTTACCCGCAGCTCATTTCGACGATCAAATAGATATACGCTAATCCTGTAACACAGCGACGACGTCATCAAGCCCGCGCATCCAGTCACCCGCAGGTCGGGCATCGGCACCTTGAATAGGCAGTGCAAAATGAAAGCCCTTCGAGCTTAAGACTCCGATCATGTCAGTGGCTGTACACGGTGCATTAGGATCAGTGGCCCAGTTCAATTCGATGAAGATACAGCGGATACGCCGCTCTTCTAATAATCGAGTGGCCCCATCAATGGCTGCGGGTTCATTCCCTTGA
>JAPLUM010000897.1 GCA_026397605.1 Verrucomicrobiota bacterium
GTTTACATGGGTGAAATCCCCCTCATGACCGACCGCGGTACTTTCGTCATCAATGGCGCTGAACGTGTGGTCGTCTCCCAACTTCATCGTTCCCCTGGTATCTGCTTTGAAAGCAGCCAGCATTTGAATGGTCGCTGGCTCTACGGATTCCGCATCATCCCTGACCGCGGAACCTGGCTCGAAGTTCAGTTTGATACGAACGATCTTCTCTACGTTTACCTCGACCGCCGTCGTCGTCGTCGTAAGTTCCTGGCTACCACGCTCCTCCGCGTTATTGGTTACTCCAAGGACGAGGACATCCTGAAGTTGTTCTACAACATTGAGGACATGAAGCTCAAGGAAGGTCTGAGCGAAGAGGAAATCGCCACGAAGTTGCTGTTCCGCGACATCCTGGACGGTGAACTCATCGTTGCCCGTGCCTATGAGCCGCTCACCGCTGGCGTCTTGCGTCAGTTGATCCAGCTGGGCCACAAGACCGTGAAGGTCGTGACCGCTTCCCAGGACGATCTCATCATCACCTCCCTGCGTAAAGATCCTGCCAAGGATGAAGACGAGGCTTTGAAGGAAATCTACCGCCGTCTGCGCCCAGGCGATCCACCGACCATCCCGAATGCTCGCGCACTCGTGAAGCGTCTCTTCTTTGATCCAAAGCGCTATGACCTCACTCGCGTGGGTCGTTACACGATCCATCAAAAGCTGGCTCTCAAGACTGACAGCGACATGCGCATCCTGGATGCCAATGACGTGATCACCGCTATGAGCTATCTCTTCAAGCTGCGTGCTGGTGAAGGTCTTCTGGATGATATCGATCACCTTGGTAGCCGCCGTGTGCGTGCCGTGGGTGAATTGCTCGCCAACCAATGCCGCGTGGGTCTTGCCCGCACTGAGCGTCTGGTGAAAGAGCGCATGACCTTGTTTGATGTGAACATGGACACCATGACTCCGGCTAAGCTTGTCAATCCGAAGGCTCTCTCAGCCGTCGTGCGTGACTTCTTCGGTCGCAGCCAGCTGAGCCAATTCATGGATCAGATCAATCCTCTCGCCGAGCTGACCCACAAGCGTCGTCTGTCCGCACTTGGACCTGGTGGTCTGAATCGTGACCGCGCTGGTTTCGAGGTTCGTGACGTTCATCCTTCTCACTACGGTCGTATTTGCCCGATTGAGACTCCCGAAGGTCCGAACATCGGTCTGATCAATTCCCTGGGCACCTATGCCCGCATCAATGAATTTGGTTTCATCGAGACCCCATACCGTCCTGTTAAGGATGGTGTCGTGGCCGATAAGATCGAGTATCTCACCGCTGACCAAGAGGAAAACCACCACATCGCCCAGGCCAATAACCGCCTCGACGAAAAAGGTAATTTCTTGGGTGAAAAAGTGACCGTGCGTTATCGCGGTGACTTCCTGGAAGTCGAGCCTTCGAAGCCGACTCTCATGGACGTCTCTCCGAAGCAGCTTGTCTCCATTGCTGCAAACTTGATTCCTTTCCTGGAACACGATGATGCTAACCGAGCCCTCATGGGATCGAACATGCAACGTCAAGGCGTGCCTCTCCTCGAAGCCGAAGCTCCACTCGTGGGCACTGGCATGGAAGGCAAAACCGCTCGTGACTCCCGCGCTGTCGTCGTCGCTGACGCGGGTGGTGTCGTTGCCACGGCTACCGCTGACGTGATCATCGTTACCAAAGATGGTGTCCTGCCTGTTACTGATAAAGTCTTCCTCGCTGACCCGCTGAAGTCCTGCCAAACCGACCCTGAAAAAGGCACGTTTGTCTATCCTCTTCGTAAATTTGGCCGTTCCAATGCTGGTACCTGCATCAATCAGCGCCCGCTGGTGAAGCGTGGTCAGAAGATCAAAAAAGGTGACGTCATCGCTGACGGACCTTGTACCGATCAGGGCGAACTTGCCATCGGCAAGAACGTGCTCGTCGCCTTCATGCCATGGAATGGTTACAACTTCGAAGATGCCATCGTCATCAGCCGTCGTGTTTCCAAAGAAGACATCTACACTTCCATTCACATCGAAGACTTCGACGTCATCGCTCGTGACACGAAGCTCGGGCCTGAAGAAATCACCCGTGATATTCCGAATGTCGGTGATGAAGCACTCAAGAACCTAGATGCAGACGGCGTCGTCCGTGTCGGTGCTGAAGTGAAGCCTGGCGACATCCTTGTCGGTAAAATCACACCGAAGTCTGAGACTGAACTTGCCCCAGAAGAGCGCCTCCTGCGCGCCATCTTCGGTGAGAAAGCTGCTGATGTGAAAGACACCTCCCTGCGTGTACCTTCGGGTTGCACTGGGATCGTCATGGACGTCAAACTGGCCCAGCGTGGTGGCATCAATGCCGGTGAAAAAGAAAAACTTTCCCCTGCTGAAGCTAAGAAGCAGATCAAGCAGATCGAAGAAGACTACCGCACGAAGAAGGAAGACCTCACCGAGCAGCTCACTGAGAAGCTCAGCGACATCCTCCTCAACGAGAAGATCCCGCTTGATGTCGTCAACGGTCAGACCGGTGAAATCATCATCGGCTCGAACAAGAAGATCACCAAGACTCTCCTCCGCAAGCTGGCTGAGACTTATGACTCCATCGAGATCGACCCAAGCCCGATCCGTAACAAGATCTTCGACATCATCCAGAGCTTCGAGCAGAAGTTCTCAGACGCCGATCATGAGCGTGAGCGTAACCTCGACCGCATTGAGACCAGCGAAGACGGAGCCGCAGACGGCGTCGTCAAACAGGTCCGCGTCTTCGTCGCCAGCAAGCGTAAGCTCAGCGTCGGTGATAAGATGGCCGGTCGTCACGGAAACAAGGGCGTTGTTGCCACAATTGTTCCTGAAGAAGACATGCCGTTCCTGGAAAACGGAACGCCAGTGGACATCGTGCTCAATCCTCTTGGAGTGCCATCACGAATGAACGTCGGTCAGGTTCTTGAAACCCACCTCGGTCTTGCTTGTAAGGCACTGGGTCTGAAGATTGCTACACCAGTTTTCGATGGTATCCCTGAAACCAAGATCATGGAATACATCAAGGACGCCAAGAAAACTCCTGGCTATGAGTGGATGGGCCTCAATGGCAAATCCAAACTCTATGACGGACGCACCGGTGATGCCTTCAATCTCGACGTCGTTGTCGGTTACATCTACATGCTGAAGCTCGGACATCTTGTCGCTGATAAGATCCATGCTCGTGCTGTCGGACCATACTCCCTCGTCACTCAGCAGCCTCTCGGCGGTAAGGCCCAATACGGTGGCCAGCGCTTCGGGGAAATGGAAGTCTGGGCTCTCGAAGCCTACGGCGCCGCCTACACCCTCCAGGAACTCCTGACGGTGAAATCGGATGACGTTCAGGGCCGCACACGCATCTATGAGCAGATCGTCAAAGGCGATAACTCACTGGAAGCTGGCACCCCAGAGTCCTTCAACGTTCTCATTAAAGAAATGCAGTCACTCGGTCTCGACGTGAAAGTGCATAAACGTGCAACTCAAAACGCTGACGTCGAAGTGATCGAACGCTTCGCTGCTGGTCTCTAATCCCAACCCTGAATCACAAACCTTAACGCTTCAAATCTATGTCTATGAATGCTGACGCGAGCTTGAAAGAAATCTTCGGGGAAAAACCCACTGGTGAGGAGTTCGACTCTGTGTCGATCTGTATCGCCTCGGCGGATCGTATCCGCTCCTGGAGCTCTGGGGAAGTCAAGAACCCAGAAACCATTAACTATCGAACGTTCAAACCAGAAAAGGGTGGCCTTTTCTGTGAGCGTATCTTTGGACCCACCCGTGACTGGGAATGTGCCTGCGGCAAATACAAGCGCATCAAGCACAAAGGCGTCATCTGCGACCGCTGCGGCGTCGAAGTGACTCTCTCCCGCGTTCGTCGTGAGCGCATGGGCCACATCGAGCTTGCTGTGCCAGTGACACACATTTGGTTCTACAAATGCATGCCATCACGCATCGGTCTCATGCTGGACATGACAGCCCGCTCCCTGGAGCGCGTCATCTATTATGAAGACTACATGGTCATCGAGCCAGGCAGCACCCCGCTTCAGCGTGGTCAACTCCTGACCGAAGTGGATCTCCGTGAAGCTGAAGAGCAGTACGGTGCAGACGCCTTCCGCGTCGGCATGGGTGCTGAAGCTATCCGCGACATTTTCAGTGGCATCAATCTGACTGATGCCATCAAGGAACTGGAAGAGGCAATGACCAAGACTAAGTCCAAGCAGATCCGCAAAAAGCTGGCCAAGCGCCTCAAGCTCTGCCAAGGCTTTGCTGAGTCCCACAGCCGTCCAGAGGCGATGATCATGGAAGTCCTTCCTGTCATCCCACCTGACCTCCGTCCGTTGGTGCCTCTCGAAGGTGGCCGCTTCGCCACCTCCGACTTGAACGACCTCTATCGTCGCGTCATCAATCGTAACAACCGTCTCAAAAACCTCCTCCAATTGCGCACACCGGATGTCATCATCCGCAATGAAAAGCGCATGTTGCAGGAAGCTGTGGACGCCTTGTTCGACAACGGACGCCATGGTCGCCCAGTGACGGGTGCAGGCAATCGCCCGCTG